>CAYNBI010000028.1:0-37749 GCA_964395315.1 uncultured Chromatiaceae bacterium
ACTATGCGCGTGGCATGGCACAGGTTCGCACCGGCGACATCGACGGGGCGCGGGCATCGCTTGCGAGGCTCGCGTCGATCGCCGGCGATCCCGAGATGGCGGCCACCCGCATCTGGGAAACCAACACCATGGCGGAGATCCTCTCGATCGCCCGCGAGACCCTGGCCGGTGAGATCGAGCTGGCGAGCGACATGGCGGATGCCGCGATCGGACACTTCGAGAATGCCGTTCGCCTGGAAGACGATCTCATCTACGTGGAGCCGCCCGACTGGTACGTGCCCGCTCGCCACAACCTGGGGGCCGCCCTGCTTGCGGCGGACCGGGCGGCGGAGGCCGAGGCGGTCTACCGCAAGGATCTGGAGATCTACCCCGAGAATGGCTGGTCGCTGCGGGGCCTGGAGCAGAGCCTGCGGGCGCAAGGAAAGGCGGCGGATGCCGAGTCCGTGGCCGAGCGATTCGCGGGCGTGTGGGCGAAGGCCGACATCGAGATCCACGGCTCGCGCCTGTAGGCGCATGGCGCTGCAGGCCCAGCCGCGATCTGGGGTGAGCCTGCAGTCTTTATCGGATCGATTCGGACAATGCCTGCTCGTCGACCCACTCACGCCAGACCGCCAGCAGCACGGCGATGACGATGGGGCCAAGGAAGAGTCCGATGAGGCCGAACGCGGAGATGCCACCCAAAACGCCGAACAGGACCAGAAGGTACGGAATGCGGGTAGCGCTGCTGATGACCAGCGGGCGCAGGAGGTTGTCGATCTGGCTGACGACCAGCCCGCCCCAGGCCGCGAGCCCGGCCCCGGCCCAGGTATCCCCGGTTGCCAGTAGCCAGATGCTGACCGAACCCCACACCACGGGCGCGCCGAACGGGATCAGTGCCAACAGCACGGTAGCCACGCCCAGCAATACCGGGGCGCTCAGCCCGGCGGCCCAATAGCCCAGGCCGGCGAGGGCCCCCTGGATCAGCGCCGTCAGGATGAGGCCATAGAGCACGGCCCGCATGGTGTCCCCGATTGCGTGCAGATACCTTCCGGCGCGGGGGCCGAGCAGGCCCAGCAACAGACCGCGCGCCTGGCCGAGCAGGGACTCCCCGTCGCGGTAGAGAAAGAAGGCCGTGAGCAGGGCGAAGCCGAACTTGAAGGCAGTGCGCCCGATATCCCCGATGACCGCGAGGGTCTCGTCCGCCCAGGACTTCGACCACTTCACCACCTGGGCGCGGAGCGCGGACGGATCGGCGACGGCAAGGTCAGCCAAGCGCTCGATCTCAGGGCCGATCCATGGTATTCGCCCGATGGCAGTAGGCAGGGCCTCCCTGCCCTGGCCGAGCAAGTCGACCGAGGCCGTGTAGGCCGCCGGGACCTCCGTGCGCAGCACCGCGATCACCCACAGAAGCGGCAGCGCGAAGGCGCCCGCCAACAGCAGCGTCATCAGCAGGGCACCGGCATTGACATGGCGCCCGAGCAAGGCCTGCAAACGCCGGTAAGCGGGCCAGGTGACATAGGTCAGAATGACGGCCCAGGCTACCGGCGCCAGAAACAGGTGCAGTACGCGATAGCTGAGAAAGATCAGGCCTACCAGAAAGAGGCCCAGCGCGATCCGCGCGCTTACGATGGTCTTGAAGTCGGAACCGCTCATCAACCATGCCTCTCCTCGACGAAGAATCTGAAGGATAGGCCATCCGCGTGGCTGATGAGAGGCTCACTCCATCACAGCAGGCGGAGCGGATCATCCGATCAGTTTCGCCAGAGAGATGAATCCCAGCATCAGGGTGACAACGCCGACCGCCCCGCGTATGAAGGCTTCCGGAAGCCGCTTCACCGTGATGGTCGCCACCGGCACCGAAAGCAGTGCGCCGGCTGCGAGGGGCACGGCTAGGGACCAGTCGAGTCCGCCGGTCAACGCCAGATAGGCACCGAGACCCACCAGGCAGGTAAAGGCCTCCGCCACCGAGGTGATCGCCACCGCGTTCTTGGCGGGCATGCCGGAGACCACTTGGCCCGCCGTAACCAGCGGCCCGTAGCCCCCGCCCGAGAGCCCCTTGTTGAAGGCGGCGACCAACCCCACCGCGACCAAGTTGCCGGGCCGGTAGGGGATGCGACGGCGCCGGGTCGCCAGGGTGACCACGCCCATCGCGAGCACGATGGCGACGATCGCCAGCGAGAACCAGAAGCGGGAGATGGAGATCGCAATCACGGCCGCCGCGACCGCGCCTCCGGCGCTGAGCAGCGTCAGCATCAGAGCGGTCCGGCGGGCGTTGGGATCCCGGAGCAGGTCCACGTTGCCATCGCGCTGGTGCAGGGCCCCGGCCGCGAGCCCGGACAGGAACTCGGAGAAGAGGACCGCCGGCACGATCTGCAGGGGCTCGAAGCCCGCGATCAGCAGCAGCGGCGTCAAGGTAGTTCCGTAACCCATGCCCAAGCTGGAGTCGACATACTCGCAGAGCAGCGCCCCCAGGAACACCGCGAGCAGGGCCTGGCCGGGATGGCCGTTGAGAAAGTCCGGGAGCAGCGCCCAGTCCGGTCGGAGGACATGCAGGCTGAGCAGGACGACCACCGAGCCCACCAGAAAGAACCACAGGCTCAGACGGCGGCGGTGCCAGGCGTAGATGTTTCCGAGGTGCAAAGCGGCTTCGCGGACCATGGTCGACTCCAGTTAGCTGTCGGAACGGGTGATCTCAGCCTAGGCCAGACAAGTCTTATGCCATTCTTTCATCCAGTTGTTTTTGCTGGAGGAAACCAACAATCGATCGAACTCTACACAGTCCATGTCCGGGGGCCGTGACAAAAAGCAGAAAAACCATCATATAATCGCGTTTTTCTGTGACTACATGGCGAGATGGACAGATTTCTGCCCTTGTTGCTCGAGGTCTGGCAGCAGGCCTGCCGCAACATCCACATCGACGCCTCGGCCCAGGCGATCACCGCCGTCCTGGCGCGGCGAATCCCTCTCGATCGCCTCGTCGTCCGGCGGCTCACGCCGGCGCGGGAGCGCCTCAAGACGCTGGCGTTCGCCGGAAAGGGGCAAGCGGCCACCGCCTGGGAGCAGGCTCTGTCCCGGGAGCAAGCGGAACGGCTGATCGCCTGGTGCGCGGCGCGGGAGGTGGTCCGGGGTTCGGCCGCGGACATCGATCGGCAGTTGCCGGGACTCCTCCCAGCAGGCTTCTGCGGCGGCGTCCTCTCCGGCGGTCTGGTGCTGGAGGGTGAGACCTTCGGCGCATTAGTGCTCGGCTCCGCCGAGGCCGACGCCTTCATCCACGAGCACGAGCCGATGCTCGCCGCCCTGCTCGATCCGCTCGCCGTGGCGGTGCGGAACGACCGGACGGTACGCGAGATGTCGGCCTTGCGGGAGGCGGCGGAGGCGGATAGGGAATCCCTCCTCGCCCGTCTGGGACGGCAGGACATTGCGGATACCGTGGTCGGCGCCGACTCCGGCCTCCGGGACGTCATGCGCCGAGTTGAGCTGGTGGCGCGGGCGGAGACCCCGGTCCTCATTCTCGGGGAGACGGGGTCCGGGAAAGAGGTGGTGGCGCGCGCCATCCACGAACGGTCTCGCCGAGCGGCGGGCCCCTTCCTGCGGGTCAACTGCGGCGCGATCCCGACAGAGCTCGTGGACTCCGAGCTGTTCGGCCACGAGCGGGGCAGCTTCACCGGCGCATCGGCCCAGCGCAAGGGCTGGTTCGAGCGCGCGGACGGCGGCACTCTGTTCCTCGATGAAATTGGAGAGCTGTCTTCCGCCGTGCAGGTCCGCCTGCTCCGCATCCTGCAGGACGGGACCTTCCAGCGGGTCGGCGGACAGCGTCAGCTGCGCGTGGACGTGCGTGTTGTCGCGGCCACGCACCGGGACCTGGGCGCCATGGTCTCCGGGGGCGCTTTCCGGGCCGACCTCTGGTACCGCATCAACGTGTTTCCCATCCGCCTGCCGGCCCTGCGCGAGCGCGCGGAGGACATTCCCGCCATGGCGGTTCACTTCGCCCTGCGGGCCGCGGCTCGACTCGGGCTCCCGCCCCGCATGCCGACGCCCGAGGACATGGAGCGCCTGATCGCCTATTCCTGGCCCGGCAATGTGAGAGAGCTTTCGGCGGTGATCGAACGCGCGGCGATCCTGGGCAACGGCGGCTCGCTGGAGATCATCACCGCACTCGGAACGGGATCGGCACCCTTACCCCCGGTGGAGACAGAGGTGGCACCTGGCCCCGCCACCCGAGGTGAAAAGACGCTCGATCAGGTCGTCCGCGGCCACATCGAGGCGGCCCTCGCCGACTCCCTCGGCCGGATCGAGGGGCCCTTCGGCGCGGCGCGGCGTCTGGACATCAACCCCCACACCCTGCGCGCGCGGATGCGCCGTTTGGGAATCGACTGGAAGCGGTTCCGTTCCGGCGGGTGCGGTTGACGGACCGGTCGGAGGCGAATCCGGCGACCGCGGTGAGTGAGCGGGCGCTGGAACGGCTGACGCGGGGTGGGGACGCCCGGTTCACGCCCGCATCGCGATTGGTGGCCGGAAACGCCGCAGCCGCAGGCTGTTGGTCACGACGAACAGGCTCGAGACACTCATCGCGGCGGCCGCGAGCATGGGATTGAGCAGCCAGCCGGTCAAAGGATAGAACACCCCCGCCGCCAGAGGGATCAGCGCCACGTTGTAGGCGTAGGCCCAGAAGAAGTTGAGCCGGATGGTCTTCATCGCCTGCCGCGCGAGCGCAACGGCGTTGACCGCGGCGGTTAGCTCGCCGGACATGAGGATGACCTCGCCCGCCTCCACTGCGATGTCCGTTCCGGTCCCGATGGCGATCCCGACATCAGCCTGGGCCAGGGCCGGGGCATCATTGATGCCGTCGCCGACGAAGGCCACGCGGGCGCCCGCGTCCTGCAGCCGCTTGATCTCCGCGGCCTTGGCGTCCGGCAGAACCTCGGCGACGACCCGGTCGATTCCCACCGCCCGTGCCACCGTCTCGGCGGTGCGGCGGTTGTCGCCGGTCAACATGACGGTGCTCAGGTCCAGCCGGCGCATGGCCGTCAATGCCGCCTCGCTGCTCTCCTTGAGCGGGTCCGCGACCGCGAGCAGCGCGGCGACTTTCCCGCTGGCGGTCGCGAGCACCGGCGTTGCACCCTCGGCCGCCAGTTGCTCCAGGCGCTCGGCGACCGTACTCGCGTCCACGCCCAGCCGCTCCATGAAGCGGGCGGAACCGACGCCGACCGTCTCCCCCCCGATCCGGGCCTGGATGCCCTGGCCGGGGACGGCCTGCGCATCCCGCGCCTCAGGGATCTCCAGCCCGCGGTCCCGCGCCGCCTGCACGATGGCCGCAGCCACCGGATGCTCGCTGTAGCGCTCCACCGCCGCGACCAGGGCAAGGGCCTGGTCCCGGGTCATCCCGTAGGCCTGGAGCTCGGTCAGCGCCGGCTTGCCCTGGGTAATGGTCCCGGTCTTGTCGAGCACCAGGGTGTCCACGCCCGCCAGCGCCTCCAGGGCGGGTCCGCGGCGGAACAGGGTTCCCATGGCGGCACCGCGCCCGGTCGCCACCATGATCGCCGTCGGGGTAGCGAGACCCATCGCGCATGGGCAGGCAATCAGCAGGACACTAACGGCGGCCACGAAAGCGAAGCTCAGCGCCGGGTCAGGCCCCACGGCGAGCCAGGCCACGAAGGTGACCAGCGCCAGGGCCATGACAATCGGGACGAACACGGCGGCGATGCGGTCTGCCAGGCGCTGGATCGGCGGCTTGCCGGCCTGCGCCTCCTCCACCATGCGGATGATCTGCGCCAGCACGGTATCGGCGCCGACGCGGGTCGCGCGATAGCGGAAGGAGCCGGTCTGGTTGACGGTGCCGCCGACCACCTCGTCGTCGGGCTGCTTGCTCACGGGGACGGGCTCGCCACTGATCATGGACTCGTCCACGTAGCTGCGGCCTTCGGTCACGACCCCGTCCACCGGTATGCGTTCGCCGGGACGTACGAGAATCACGTCTCCAGGCACGACCTCGTCCACCGGGATCGTGATCTCCCGGTCCTGCCGGTAGACCCTGGCCTCCTTGGGCTGCAACCGCATCAGCTGGCGGATGGCCTCGGACGTGCGCCCCTTGGCGAGGGATTCGAGGTAGCGCCCAAGCAGGATCAGGGTCACGATGACGGCCGCCGCCTCGAAGTAGAGGTTCGCCGTTCCCTCGGGAAACAGGCCCGGCAGGACGAGTACGAGCAGGGAATAGAGGTACGCGGCGGAGCTGCCGATCATCACCAGGCTGTTCATCCCGGGCGCGAAATGGCGGAGCTCCGACCAGCCATGGACCAGGAACCGCCGCCCCGCCCACAGCAGCACCGGCGTGGCGAGCACGAACTCCAGCCAGCGCCAGGCCAGCTTCGGCAGCAGGCGATGCATGAGCCCTTCGGCACCGGGCACAACCATCGGGGACATGCTGATCAGGACCAGGGGCAGGGTCAGTGCGGCGGCCAGCAGGAGGTCGCGCTTCAGCAGCGCCAGCTCCCGTTCCTGCCGCGCTCTCCCGTCGTCCGGCGCGGCCTGGCCCGTCTCGGCCTCGTACCCCGCGTCCCGGACGGCCCTGACGATCCGCTCGAGACTGAGTGAATCGGGAAGGTACTCGACGGCGGCGGATTCGGTGCTCAGATTCACCGTCGCCCCGAGCACGCCCGGCAGCGCCTTGATCGCCTTCTCCACCCTCGCGACGCAGGAGGCGCAGGTCATGCCGCCGACGGCGAGGGTCAGGGTCTCGACCACGGGCTCGTAACCGGCGTTGCGCACCGCGGCCAGGAGCTGGGGGACATCGGTCTGCTCGAAGCGAACGAGCGCGTTCTCCGCCGCAAGATTCACCGTGGCCGACTCGACACCCGGCTGGCGGGCGATGGCCTGCTCCACCCGCGAGACGCAGGACGCACAGCTCATGCCGGCGACGCCGATGCGCAGCTCCTGACTCATCGCGGGCCCGACCTCGATTGCCGCGCGCCGGCGCGGCGACCATCCAAACGGCCGGTCACTGTGCCAAGGTCGCTTCGTAGCCCGCCGCCTTGATTGCGGCGATCAGCTCGTCCGGCGATGCATTGCCCTCGACGACCGCGCTTCCGGAGTCGAGCCTGACCTCGGGCACCCCCTCGACGCCCTTGACACTGGCCAGGGTCTCGGTAACCGCCTTCACGCAATGCATGCAGCTCATGCCGACGATGTTCAACTTGATCATGTGCCTCTCCGCTGTGGTGATCTCGTCGCGTCGCGATGTTACGCGACAACATGGCAATTGCCTCCTGCCCATCTCAAGGGAATGCCTCCAGGTACCGGATGATCGTCCAACGCTCGCGTTCGCTCAGCGCGTCCTGGAAGGCCGGCATCGCGGTGCCGATAGCCGCGCCCCCTTCGCTGATCGCCCACATCAGGTAGCCGTCGCTCGTCATCGGCCGGCCCATGAGCCACCGTAAATTAGCTGGAGGCGGATACAGCCCGGACGCCGCAGGCCCGTCTCCTTCGCCGGACTCGCCGTGGCAGGCGGCGCAGTTGGTCCGGTAGAGCGCCTCTCCCTCGGAGATCGCCTTTGCGCTGAAGGCGACTGGATTGCGCAAACCTCGATACGCCGCCGGCATGCCCCCCATCATGGCCCAGCGATGCCGCTGCATGGATGGGCCCATCATCATCCCCGGACCTCGCCCGCGCATCCCGCGCCCCATCATCCTGCCGCGGCCGCCGTCGTACGTCGCGGTAACCGCCGCGTCGGAAGGCGCAGTGGACCGATCGACCCCCGCCCCGCAACCCGCCAAGGCCATTGCGGCGATGATCGACAGCAGGGCGAGGAGCCTTCTCGCCGTCAGCATCGAACGCAAATCGACACGGCACATCGCGTTACCCCGTTTCATGTTTGCAGGAACCGCTTCGCGCACGCACCCGATTACTGCACCGTGATCGTGATCCTGTCGGAGACCAGCGGCGGCAGGAACGGCTCGTGGTCCTCGTCCCCGAGCAACAGCTGCAGGCTGTGCTCGCCGGGCGCAAGTTCCAGCATCGCCTCCGTCTCACCCCCGTCGAGGTGGACGTGATTGGCGTCGCGGGGAATCGCCTCGCCCATGTCCGGTGGTTGGTCGAGGTCGATCAGGATATGGTGATGACCCGCCGTGTGCCGGATCTTGCCCTTCGTGCCCGCGGGCGTGATGCCGAAGCCCTCGATTCCCATCTTGACCCGGACCGGGCTGGTGACCACGGCGCCGTCCGCCGGCTCGATGATGAAGACCCTGGCGTCGTCCGGCGTCGAGTGGGCTTGCGAAGGCTGCATGCCGCCCGCGAGTACAAGCAGGCAGACGCAGGTGAGGATGTTTCTGACCATGGTCGTTCTCCGTTTGCGTTTTCCGAACCAGGCTCGCGCGCCGAAGACGAACTGCCGATCACTGGTGGACTCACCCTGCTATCGAGCATAGCCGCCGGTGCGGCCGAGCTTCCTATCCCGGTTGATGCCGATGCTTGACAGAACAACAGGGGACTCGCTTTCTTGGCATGCGGTCAATGCTCCGCGAACACCTCCGTGGTTCCGTCGTTCCCCAGCAGGAGCACCTGATAGTGCTCCGGGTTCGGATGTTCCATGCCGGGCGAGCCCTTGGGCATCCCCGGCACCGCCAGTCCCCTAGCCTGCGGGCGCTCGGAGAGCAGGCGCTTGATGTCTTCCGCCGGCACGTGTCCTTCGATCACGTAGTCGCCGATCTTCGCGGTATGGCAGGATGCCTGCTCCGGCTTGATGCCGGACATGGACTTGATCACCCGCAAGTCGTTGAGATCGGTGGTCTCCACCTCGAACCCGTTCTGCTGCAGGTGCGACACCCACTTGCTGCAGCAGCCACAGGTGGGGCTCTTGTAGACCGAGATCTTGAGGTCGTCGGCCGATGCGCTGGTACTCAGCAGGGCAGCGCCCAGGAGAAGACCCAGGGCGAATTCTTTGATTCTGCTCATGCACTGTTCCTCATTGGTGTGGATCGATTCGTCAGGATCGTTGTTTCTTCAGGCCGAGAGCGCTCAGCAACCGGTCCGCGGGCAGGTAGCCGGGCTGCAGGCGCCCGTCTGGCATGACGATTGCCGGGGTTCCGCTGACGCCGAGCCTGATTCCGAGGTCGTATCCGGCCTTGACCGCGTCGGCCTCCTTGCAGTCTCCGCTGCCCAGGTCGCCGTCGGAGACTCCCTTGGCGATATCCATGGCCGCGCGGCGGTCGCGGCTGCACCAGACCTTGCGCATGGTCTCGTAGGCAGCACCGGTCGCTCCGCTGCGCGGGAACGGGATATAGGTCACCGTGACCCCGGCGGCCTGCAGCATCGGCACCTCCCGGTGGAGCTTGCGGCAGTAGCCGCAGGAGGTGTCGGTGAAGACCGTCAGCCGCGCCAGCTCCTGCCTCCGCGCGGGGTAGACGACGCGGTCGGCTTCCGGGAACCCGGCGAGCGCCGCCTGCCTGTCCCGCCCTTTCCCTTCCTCCGTGAGGTTGGCCCCGGTTTCCAGATTCAACAGGCTGCCGACGAAGGCGTGGCGCCCGTCCTGGGTGAGATACACGTACTCGCCGCCGGCCTTGACCATGACGATGCCGCTCACGGGCGTCTCCTCGGCCGCGCCGATCTCCAGCTTCGGAAAGCGCTCGCGCAGGTGCACGGTGGCACGGTCATCCGCCGCGGCATCGACCGTGCGCAAGAGGCTCCTACCGCCGCCGTTGCGCTGGGTCCAGATTGCGTAGATCTGGTCGCTCCACTTGGATTGAAAATAGGCGATGGCCGCATCGATATCGGCGTCCGACAGCTTGCCCTGGAACGCGGGCATGACGCCTCCGAGCGGAACCCCTCCCAGGTTGATCTGGCGTCGCAGCACGTCCAGCGAGTGGTGCCAGGCGTGGGCGGTGCCGTTCAGCGGGGGTGGAGGATATTTTCCATCGGAGTCGGCCTGCCGCCAGTTGGGCGTGGCCTCGGCGTTGGCGCCGTGACACTCGGCGCAGTTCTGTGCAAAGACGTCGGCGCCCCGCTCTACCTGGTCGCTCGTGTACCAGCGCCCCGCATCCGCGAAGACTGGGTTTGTCCCAAGCAGCACGACTCCGAGTCCGACCGCCCATCGCACTTGGAGCCGTTCCCGACGCATCTGATCGTTACACATGCTCCTTCTCCGGATTCGCGGCCATCGGACCCTTCACCCGCACCAAGAAGCCATTGGTCTCCAATACGGTCTCGACACGGACGCAACCCACCGACGGCCAGACAACAACACTTGAGTCGAAGTGCCGGTCCAGACCGATGCGCTGACCGATCTGTCCCGAGCTCAGCTCGAACGACCGACTATGGGAGGGGGGATCAAGGGGGTGGAAAGATGAGACGCGTAAGCATCGTTTGGCAACGCATAGTCACGCCACGGCCGCGTGGTGTGGGTCATCATGTCCGGGGATGGCAGGACGGAAGGCGCAGGACAGTGGCCGGCGGGACAGAAGGAGTCGCCGCAGGAACCCTGCAGGCCGTGGCCAACGTGCTCGCCGCAACAGCCGTGAACCGATATCGCGCCGTCGCCCGGCGCGACACGGCCACAGCCCTCGCCCGCGCCTAGGGCGCCGAAGACCGGCAGCATTCCCACCAGGACCAGGAAGATGATCAAGATGGAGGCGGTGCGCTGGAGGGACGTCACGCGCATAAGTTCTCACGTTGCTGACCACGACCCAATCTTTGTGACACTTGCTGCGCCGAACAGGTTCCAACGAGCTGGCTGGCGCCGGAAGCCAAGATCCTTTCTAATCTGGACGTGAGGTAAGGCCTTGCCCGATATCCCGGATAGCGCATCCCGGCCTCTGCTGTAAACTGCGCCTGGGACGGCTCCATGCACCGGAGCTTCGATCTTCCCCGAGGAACGCCGATGAACGAACAACGACTGCAAATGCTACAGAACGTGCCGATCTTCGGCGGAATCCGGGTCGAAATTCTCGACTTCATCTTGCACAAGGCGCCGGAGATCACGCTGCCGGAGGGGGAGTTCCTGTTCGAGGAAAACGATCCCGGCGACTCCATGTATGTCTTGGAAAAGGGGGAAGTCGCGGTACTAAAGCGCTGGGAGAAGATCTACTACCAGCTGAACTACCTGGACCCGGGCGACTGCATCGGCGAGATGTCCCTGATCGATCTCGGGAGACGCAGCGCCTCGGTGCTCGCGACGAAAGACTGCAGGCTCATCGAGCTGACCTACACGTCGATCTACGATCTCTACCAGAAGGACCTCGAGCAGTTCGCGCTCATCCAGATGAACATCAGCCGGGAGCTGAGCCGCCGCCTGCGGATTGCGGACGAGACCCTGTTCCGCGAGCTGGTCAAGGCGAACAAGATCCCGCAGCACTAAACGCGCGGGGATCGATCCCGGTTGGTCGCCTCTCTGCACGCGCCCGCTCAAGCCCGCCCGAGGTAAAAGAACGCTCGCACCGCGTCACGCCCGGACAAGCTCACGCCACGCCGGATGAGATCCGATGAGCGCCAGGGCCCGCTCCAGCAGGGTCCTGCCCGGCTCGGTCTTGAACCAGGTCGACGCCCCGGAGGGGTGCGGCAAGGGCACCAGGTCCGCCGTCCAACCGGCTGCAAGCCCAATCTCCCAACGCCGGCCCACGACATCCTGCAGGCGTTCGGCGTCCCTGAAGCGCGCGATGGCGAGCCTGCCGACGGGAATGATCAACCTGGGTCGCAGCAGCGCAAGCTCGTGTTCCCACCAGCGCCGACAGCGCTCGATCTCCGGCCTGCTGGGCACCCGGTCGCCCCCCTTCGGGGCCTTGCCCGGAAAGCAGCGGCACACGGCGGTCATGTACACCAGTTCGCGAAAGTCCCGCTCCGCGAGCCCGATGGTCTCGAACCAGCCGAAGAGGGTCTTGCCTGCGGTCCAAGCGAATGGCCGCCCGAGCTCCCGCTCGCGGGCGCCCGGCGCCTGCCCCATCAACAGGACCGGAGACGCGACCGCGTTTCCGACAACGGGCGGCCCGTGCATGTCCGGGCAGGCGCGACAGGCGCGGAGTGCCTGCTGGTGGGCGACCAACGCTCCCAGCTGATCCATCGGCGAGTAGGCAGCAGTCATGATCCGGTCCTGTTCCTCCAAGGGCCATGCGCGACAGGGCGCGATCATTGCGGACCTCGCGTTTCGAGTTTGCCGCAGAACTCCGCAACAGCACCGGCGCATTTGACCTCACCTTGGCTCTGAACCAATGTTATAGGCAGAGAGGCAAGACAATCCCAGCGGGAGATCAACGATGACAATCGCGGCGCGTGTCGAGAGCTATGTTCATGAGCAGGGCGTGAGCTACGAGCTGGTACCTCACCGGGCGAGCGGATCGACCCATGAGTCCGCGGTCGCGGCCCATGTGCGCGACGACCATATCGCCAAGGCCGTTATCGTGCGGGATGCGCGGGGAGACGCCATGGCGGTGATCCCCGGCGACACCTGGCTGCAGCTCGACGCCCTCAACCGGGAGACGGGACGCGACTTCCAGCTCGACGAGGAGTCCGACCTCGGCCGCCTGTTTCCGGACTGCGTCGAGGGGGCGGTGCCGCCCCTAGGCCCGGCCTACGGGGTGGAGACGTTTCTCGACGAGGGTCTCGCGACCCTCGCCAACGTCTACTTCGAGGCGGGGGACCACCGCCACCTTGTGCACGTTAAGGGAGAGGACTTCCTCAAGCTGCTGCCGGGTGTACGTCACGGCCTGTTCGGCCGCGCCGAATGAGATGCGTCCCAGATGGACGCTGATGACTGGCCATCCTGACCAGAATCAGCGACGCCATGCGCCGCGGAAGACGCGGAATCGATCCGCGTTTTCTCGGGTCACCATCATTTGGAACCGTAAGGCATGACTGAACCCGATCACGACCACCACTACATCACCCACGAGCCCAAGTTCTGCCGCTGCCGGGTCTGCCACGAGCACTTTTACGGCGAGACCATCGAGCAAGCCCGATCCGCCTGCCTGGAGCACGGCAAGGAGGCACACCCGGACTGGGGATCGAGCGCCTGCTACTGCCCTGACTGAGCGATGCCTTAGGGAGACAGTAATTTGTTGGCCATCCTGGCTAAAAAAATCAGACGGCACGTCCTGTACCACGGGAAATGCTGATCAACTGCCTTCCGGGCGTTGGGTCAGCTCGCAACCGTTCGAGGCCCGGACGCAAAACGCGATAAACCAGCGCTTTTCTTGAGGACATCGAACAGGAACGCCGCACGGGCAGCCGTCAGATGTGAAGCTCAAGCAGATCGCCATCCTCAACCGGGTGATCGCGCCCGATGTGGAACACGTGGGTATCGCCCTTCGGCCAGCGCCGCGCGTACTTGAGGGACTGCGCGAGGTCCTTGTGGACCAGCCGCGCCACGTCCTCCACCGTGCCGCCTCGGCGCAGTGTGAAGGGCCGTTCCTGATCCGCCGGCCGTCCCGGCGCCTTGGTGTACACGCGCACGATGTCCAGCCAGCGGAACAGGCGGGGACCGATCTCGGCCAGGCCCTCCCCGGTCTCGGCGGAGACCGCCAGCGCCGGGTAGTCGAGCGCCGTGAGCTCCCGGAACACCGCGAACTCCTCATCGACCTCCGGGATCAGATCGGCCTTGTTGGTGAGCAACAGCGTCGGCAGCACGACCGCGAAGGGATCGTCAGTCACCCCCTCATCCCCTGCCCCCTCCGCCGGCCAGTGGCGGCTGAAGTAGATGCGCTTCTCCCTTAGCAGGGTATGCAGAGCGGCGACCTGATCGACGCACTGGGGTTCGGTTAGGTCGACCACCAGCAGACAGGCATCGGCCTGTTGCACGCTGTTGCCAAGCCAGGGCACCGGATACTCCGGCGAGACCGGCGGCAAATCCAGCAGCTGGAACAGGGCGTCCTCGAAGGGCAGCATCCCAGGCTGCGGGTATTGGGTGGTGAACGGGTAGGGGCCGACGTGAGCGTGCGAGCCGGTGAGCCTGGCGTGCAGAGCGGACTTCCCGACGTTGGGCGGGCCGATGAGGACGATCTGCGCCGCTCCCTCGGGGCGAATCGAGGTGACCGGCCCGGTATGGGCGGCGCCCTTCTTCGGGCCGGCCAGCTCCTCCGTGAGCTGTTTGATCCGCGTCTTGATGTCTCCCTGGAGGTGGTCGGTTCCCTTGTGCTTGGGGATCGTGCGCAACATCTCGCGCAGCCAGCGCAGCCGCTCCTCCGAGTCCCGCGCCTTGCGGAACTCGGCCTCCGCGGCCTTGAACTCGGGACTCAGGTTCGCGGGCATGGTCAGCCGCCGGCGCGCAGGCGCCTCAGGATTTGCTCGATCTGGGCTCGATGGATGCGGTTATGGACGGCGGCCAGGGCATGCCATTGCAGTGCGTTCAGGGGACCGAACCAGGGATGCGGGTGCCGCTTCGCGGAGCGCAGATCCGGGTGAGCGGCGACCTCCTCGCCGTAGCGCAGCACCGTGTCCTCCAGCGCGTCCGCCTGTTCCGGTCCCGCTCCCTCGTCGGGCTTGACGTCCTGGATGCGCACCGACCCCGGAATCTCGCGTCCGGCGCACAGGCGCCTGATCAGCCCGGAGACGCCAGCGCTGACGATGACCAGATGCTCCAGGGTCATGTACACCGACCAGTCGCGGCTGCTGTCCTCCATGCCCGCGATGCGGGGGATGAGCACCCGACGCCGTCCCAACTCCTCGGGAACCCCGCGCGCCAGCTCGATGGCACGCTGGGCGTCCTGGGCGAATCGTCGGGTAATGGCGTCACGCGACGCGAAGCGGGCCAGGGCCCTGATGCCGGCCCCCGCGACCCAGCGCTCCAGGGCGGGAATGCCCGCGCCCGGTTCGGCCAGCCGTGCCCCGTCCTGCTTGCTCACCGCAGCCGGCCTCGCCGCGCCCCTTGGTCCGTCGGCACGCAATCGGGATTCACGACCTCTGCTTCTGCTCGATCTTGCCCCAGGTGTCGCGCAGGCCGACCGTCAGGTTAAACACCAGCCGATCCGGTCGTGAGCTCTTGTCGGCCACGAAGTAGCCCTCGCGCTCGAACTGGAATCGTTCCCCCGGCTCAGCCGAGGCGAGGCGCGGCTCTACCCGGCAGCCGGTCAGGGTCCGCAGGGAGTCGGGGTTCAGGTCGGCGAGAAAGTCTCCTCTGCCGGCGCCCGGCTCCGGCACGGAGCAGAGCCGGTCATACAACCTCACCTCGGCCGTCGCCCCATGGGCCGCGCTGACCCAATGGATCACTCCCTTGACCTTGCGCCCCTCGGGCATCTTCCCCAGGGTGTCCGGATCGTGACTGCAGCGCAGCTCGACGACCTCTCCCGACTCGTCCTTGATCACGCCCGTGCAGCGGATGACATAGGCATTGCGCAGACGCACCTCTCCGTCGGGGACCAGGCGCTTAAATCCCTTGGGCGGATCCTCCGCGAAATCCTCGCGGTCAATGTAGATCTCCCGCGCGAAAGGGATCAGGCGCGTCCCCATGGCCGCGTCCTTCGGATGGTTGGACGCCGGCAGCGCCTCGCTCTTGCCCTCCGGATAGTCCTCGATCACCACCTTGATCGGGTGCAGGACGGCCATGGCACGCGGGGCGGTGGCGTCGAGATCCTCCCGCACCGCGTTCTCCAGCATGGCCATCTCCACCAGGTTGTCGGCCTTGGTCACCCCGATGCGCTCGCAGAAATCGCGAATGGCGGCCGCCGTGTAGCCGCGGCGGCGCAGGCCGGCGATGGTGGGCATGCGGGGGTCGTCCCAGCCTTCTACATGACCCTCGTCCACCAATTGCGTGAGCTTGCGCTTGCTCATCACCGTGTATTCCAGGTTCAGCCGACTGAACTCGATCTGGCGCGGTTTGCAGTGCACCGAAAGGTTGTCGACGCACCAGTCGTAGAGGGGCCGGTGGTCCTCGAACTCCAGGGTGCACAGGGAGTGAGTGATGCCCTCCAGCGCGTCTGAGATCGGATGCGTGTAGTCGTACATGGGATACAGACACCACTCGCTGCCGGTCTGGTGGTGAATCACCCCGTGGCGGATGCGGTAGAGCACGGGGTCGCGCAGGTTGAGGTTCGGCGAGGCCATGTCGATCCTGGCGCGCAGGGTCTTGGCCCCGTCCGGGAACTCCCCGGCGCGCATGCGCCGGAACAGATCGCGGTTCTCCTCGACCGAGCGATTGCGGTAGGGACTCTCGCGCCCCGGCTCGGTGAGGGTGCCGCGGTACTCGCGCATCTCGGCGGCGTCGAGCTCGCAGACGTAGGCCAGACCCTTCTCGATCAGCTCAAGGGCGAAGCGGTAGAGCTGCTCGAAATAGTCCGACGCGAAGTAGAGCCGGTCCCCCCAGTCATAGCCCAGCCAGCGCACGTCTTCCTTGATGGACTCGACGTACTCGACGTTCTCCTTGTGCGGGTTGGTATCGTCGAAGCGCAGGTTGCATTTCCCTCCGAAGTCCCGGGCGAGGCCGAAATTGAGCACGATCGACTTGGCGTGGCCGATGTGCAGGTAGCCGTTCGGCTCGGGCGGGAAACGGGTCGCGATGCCGACGTGCTTGCCGCTCGCCAAGTCGTCCTCGATGATCTGGCGGATGAAATTGGTCTTGGGCGGGATCGCTTTGTCGGACATCGCTGGGCTTCGGTGGTGACGGGAACGACTCGGGTTGTGCAGAATACCGACATCCGGGCCAGCGGAGAAGTGTCGCGTTGCCGGAACCGCCCCCCTTCGACGCCGCCGTTATCCAGTATCGCAACCAGACCTCAAGCCGCTTTGCCGGCTGCGGCCGGGGCGCAACGCACCGGCAGCAGGAGCGCCAGCAACCCGAGCAGGAGGGTGACGCCAAGCAGGAACAGATGCAGGTTCACTGCCCCGGACAGGGCCGCCTCGGGGCCGATCCCCAGCGGCACCAGGGCGGCCACGGCGGCAAGTTCGTAGCTGCCGCTACCGGCGACGCCGTGAAAGGGGAGTACGCTCGAGAGCTCCGCCCCCATGACGCCCAACATCACCCGCCACGGGTCGACAGGCAGGAAGTGCTGGAGCACGGCGGACAAGGACACGAACTTGGTGATCCAGGTCGCTGCGGTCCAGAAATAGACCCGCAGCACGCGGCGCGGCGATGGCGGTGACGCGTCGGCCATCAATCGAATCGCCCGGCTCAGGCGCCCCCGGCCCGACGGCGCAAGCGCGCGCATCAGCCCGGTCAGGCCCATCAGCCCGAGCCAGATTAGGCCGGCAAGGACCCACACCCAGCCGGGCTCGCGCAGGTAGAGGATGAAGATCCCGATCAGGCCGAGGAAGTGGAGGTCCATGATCCGGATCCAGGCCAGGGCCGCCGCGGCGTCGAGAAAGCCATGTCCGAAGTAGCGGCCCATGAGCCATGGAAAGACCACCTCCCCGGCGCGCATCGGCAACAGGTTGTTGGCCACGTTGTGCAGCACCGAGAGCCTGACCACGGTGATGAAGCGTCCCGCGAAACGGGGGTGGAAATAGTCGTATACCCGCACGGCGCGCAGCAGATAGCTCAGGGCGCTCAAGGCCAGCAGGGCCGCGAGCGTTGGCAGCGGGAAATCCTGCCAGGGGGCCAGCAGGCGCCCCCAGCCCACGGTCAGGGCAACGCCGACGATGACCGCCGCGAGCAAAAGGGTTCCGATGACCCAGTCGCGGCGGCGCCCGAAGCGGGGATGCGCACCCCAGCCGGCGGTGGACTCCGTCACCGGTCACGCCCGATCATCGGCGACGCCGAAGCGGATAGACGGACCGCTCCCCGGGAGGCCGCGTCTTGAAGCGCCGGTGGACCCAGAAGTACTGCGCCGGCATGGTCCTCATCCGCGCCTCGATGACCCGGTTCATCAGCGCCGCGTCCGCCGCCAGATCCGGAGTCGGGAAGGGCGCCAGAGGCGCGTCGAAGGTCAGCTCCAGCCCACGCCCCCAGGGCAGAAAACGGGCGTAGGTCGGGATCACCAGTGCATCCGCAAGGCGCGCAAAACGGCTGAGCATCGGCACGGTCGCCGCGGGGATCCCGCAAAAGGGCACGAAAATTCCACGGAACCGGCCCGCGTCCTGGTCGGGAAGATAGAAAAAAGGCGTTCCCTTTCGGATCTCTCTCACCATGATCCGCAGATCGTCCTTGCGCTCCACGGACACCGCCCCGAAACGGGTGCGACTGCGGCGCATCTGCAGATCAACAACCGGATTGCGGATCTTCTGGTACATGTACATCCCCGGATGCACCAGCGCCGTGATGGCCGCCCCGCCGAGCTCCAGGCCCACGAAGTGGGGGGCCAAAAAGATCAGATTGCGGCCCTCGGCATGGAGTCGATCGAACAGCTCCCGGTTGCGAAACCTGACCAGACGCGCCAACCGGTTCCTGGACGCACCCCAGACCAACCCCTGGGTGAGCGCCGCGACCCCGACGAAGCCGAAGTGCAGCCTCGCCAAGCGGCGGCGCCCGCGATCCGCGAGATCCGGGAAGCAGATCTCCAGGTTCCGCGTGGCCACTTTCCGGCGGGAGCCGACAACGTAATAGGCAAGCATCCCGATGCCCATGCCGAACGCCCACAACAGCGGAAAGGGCAGCAGGCCGATCAAGCGGATCAGGCCGACGCCGAGCCAGCTCGGCCAGTGACGGGGAGACAGGAGATTGGCGGGCAATGGTTGATTCTGCCGCGAAGCTACTCGAACCAGGCCGGTTCGATCCGCTCCACGTAGTCGAGCGCGGCGAGCTCGGAGAGCACCTGTAGAAACCCCGGCTGGTGGGTGTTGCCCAACACCAGGACCTGGTCCCCACCGCAGCCGACTCGCCCGGGCGAGGATTCCTGAAAGCGGGCGGTCGGATCGATTCCCGACACCTCGGCCCGATAGGCGGCGCCGGCGGAAATGCAGTATTCGTAGTCCAGGGCCCGCTTTCCATCCTTGGGACCGTAAAGACCCTGGTCGTCGAGCCGCGCGGGGTCGAACCCCAGCTTGTCAGCCGCCGGCCCTGGTCCCGCCATCACGGCCTGACCGGCACCGCCCCAGGAGGCAACGCAGAACGCCAGCAGCGCGAGCCACTGGCGGCCTGCCCCGCCTCGGAGCCCGCCGCGCCGCTGCGTCCGACGTCCCTCAACGCTCAAACTTGAAGAAGACATCCCCGCCCTGGGCGTCACCCGTCTCGGTCTGCAGCTCGATCCAGCTATTCAGGTCGTAGCGGAGCTTGATCTTGTCGGACTCGTCACCGAGGCTGTAGTCGTACTCGACGAAAAGCTTGGGAGCGACATAGGTCCCCACGGAGAGGGCCTCGTTCTCGTTGGCCCCCTTGCCCCGGGGGGGTATGCCCGTGAGCAGATAGTTGCTGATTTCCGACTGGGACATGCCGGGGTCGGAGGCGGAGAAGAAGGTCATCTTGGGGTTGCGAATGGTTCCGAACACGCGCAGCCCCGCGGTGACGTCCCCGCCTTCCCGCTGAGCGGTCAGCACCAGGAAGGGGTTGGCGATGTCGCTCCTCGCCCAGTTGAGGAAGCCCTGCTCGATGGTCAGCGGCCTGCCGATGGCCGCCGTCAGGCCTACCCCGCTGGAGATGCGGTAACTGCCCTCGACAATGGCCAGCTGACCGTCGCCGAGAATGCCGTCCTTACCCGGCTCCTTGAGCACGCGCAGGTCACCTACGAGCTCTCCTTCCAGACCAAACGCCTTGATGCTGACCTCGTCACCGAGAACGAGGCGCACGTCGATGGACGTGGAGTAGCGCCCATCTTCCTCTTCCCGCACTTCCGACGCCAGCATCACGTCTGGTGAAGGGGTAACGGTTCCCTCGGGGATGGTGCGCGGGCGTATTCGGGCCTCGGGCACCACCACCTCGCCGCTGACCACCGTCCCTTCCGGCGTGATCTCCACCGATATGTCCGGCGACACCAGGGCGAAATACTCTTTCGAGTTCGCGATCGTGAGCCGTTGTCCGGCCGCCCTGATCTGGGTGGCCGCACCCTGAGCGCCAAGCCGGGTCTGACCGCCGATCTCGAGCCTCCCACCCCCCGCGGTGAAACCGCCGCTGTAAACGAAAAGGTTCCTGCCCTGGGCGTCCGCCCGGAACGAGAGATCCTCCACCTTGAGACCGATGAGGGGCACCGCGAGCCCGCCGTTGGCCAAACCGGCGAAGCCGCTCAGGACGGGCGCGCCAATGGTGCCCGCGAGCCCTAGATCGGCCTCGATTTTGCCACGCAGATCGGTGACGTCGGGTACGAAGCGCGCCACCAGCCCCAAGTCGTCGATGTTCGCGCGCACCCTTCCGCGCAGGGCCTGATTGGTTCGGGCGGGATCGTCCATGCGCCACCCCGGCAGCGAGACTTCCGCCTCGGCGCCGCCGAGTCCGGCCAGGGGCAGATCGAGCCCGGCGCGGAGACCGTCGGCCTTGACATCGACGCTGAGCTTGGTCGCGGAGAAATCGATCACCTCGGGGCGTTCACGACCCTGTGCGCTCAGCAGCCCGCGGGGAACCGCAAGCCGGGCGTTGCCCGAAATGGTCCCGGCGGACGCCTCGAAGCTGCCCTTTGCGTTCGCCTCCCCTTCCAGGGTCAGGTCTCGCGGAATGAAGGCCGCGAGCAGAGCGAAGGCCAGCTTGTCGAGATCAAACTCCGACCTCCAACGGCCTACGGCCTGCTGCTCGAAGCTGACGCAGCCACCCGAGCCCCCTGCGTCACGGATGCAGACCGGACCGGCGCTCAGTTGCTCTCCGGAGTAACTGAGAGCGGCGGCCTTCTCCAGCCCCCAGTTGCCGTAGTCCGAGCTGCGCACCTCGAGCCCGGTCACCCGGCCCGCGTAGGCATTGTCCTGGGCCAGCCCCCCCTCTGCGGCCAGCTGCACCGAAAGTGGCTCGCCCTGCACCCGCGCCGCGAGCCGATGAGAGCCCATGTCGCCGTCACCCTCGATGCGCAGGCTGTCGAATGCCATACCGCCGGCGGTCAGTCCCTCGCCGGACAGGTCCAGGTTAATCGCCCCGCCGGCCGCCAGATCGAGATCCGCCTTGCCGTTCAGCCGCCGCAAACCCTGACCGGCCACCGACACACCCTGGGCCGCCAGGTCCAGCTTGACCGCCGGGGTCTCCCGGACCCCGGAAACGCTACCACTCGCCTTCACGCTGCCCGTGGCCTCGGGAAGCAGGCTCTTGAGATCCGGGGAGTTGAGATCGAAGGTCAGGTCCAACCGTTCGCCAGCCGACCCCTGGGCTTGCAGCCTCGTGGGACCGGAGGCGACATTGACCCGCTCGACGATGATCTCCTCGCCCCTCATCTGCACGCGTGCCTCGGCCTCGACCGGGTAGCCGCGCAGGGTGCCCTTGAACCCTTCGATCACGGCATTCAGGTCCAGCCCCTCGTCCTCCAGGGCGCCGCTGCTCGCGACCCGACCGCCGACGACTCCGGACCATTCCGCCCAGTGCTTGCCAGGATCGATGCCCTCGGCGTTCAGTTCGGCATTCCAGCGGACTCGGGGGTCCCAGCCCACCTCGGCCGCGCCCTCGACATGGCCGTCAAGGGTATCCAGGCGCAGGCTCGCGATACGCGTGCCCCACTCGTCGCCGCTGCCTTGCAGGGCCAGCTTGGCGCTGGGCATGGCGGCGCTCTCCAGTTCCCCGTCGAGGCTGTAGTCGAAGGAGTCCAGACCTCCGGCGCTGGTCAGCTCCAGGCCGATCTTCGCCGGCACCTCGGGCCATTGCGCGCCGGGGTCGATGTCCCGCGCGGACAAGGTCAGGTCCCAACCGAGCGCCGGCGCCCAGGAGAGGCTGCCACGCGCCTCGACCTTGCCCTCCAGCACATCGACGACGAGCGCCTCGATACGGGTCCCTCCCGCATCGCCCTCGCCCTCCAGGTTCAACAGCGCCTGCGGGAAATCGCGTCCCCATACCTCTGCGGACGCCTTGTACTCGAACGCCTCGAACGAGCCCTCGGCGTCGACCTTGCCTTGGCGCGCCTCGGCAAGCAGCTCCCCGGTCAGGGGCCAGCGCAGCTTCTCCCACGCGGCCGCCAGCTCGAAACGGCCGTCGGGCGGATTGAGGTCGACCTGACCGCCGGCAGTTAGGTGCGCCCCGGACTTGTCCTCCGTCAGCTCCAGGGCGGCGATCTCCAGCACCTGACCGCTCCAGGTCAGGTCGAGGTCCACGCGCAGGCGGCCGAAGTCGGGCAGGTCTGGCGCCTCGCCGGTCAGGTTCCCGGTCACGCGGGCATCCTGAAGGTCGCCGCGGGTCTGCAAGAGACCGGTCACGTCGGCGGCCGGCAGGTCGGCCTGGAGAGCGGGCAGATCCAGGTTCAGGATCTCGATCTTGCCGTCCCAGCTCGGGGCGTCCAGGACCGCCTCCACCACAGCGGCGAGCCGCACGCCGGCGGAGCCGGATAGCTCATGCTCGACGGTCAGGCGCTTCAGGTCCCCACCGACGCGGCCCTCACCCTTCACCCGTATGGATTCCGCTTGGCTCAGGTCCCAGGCCAGAGCCAGATCGAGCGGATAATCTCCGTCGAGCTGAGCCCCGCCTGTCGCCCGGGCGTTGACGAGCGGCTCCGGCAGGGAAACGGAAAGCTCCTTCAGCGTCAGCTCGCTGCCCCGCAGGGATGCGGCCAGCGCCGCGCGGTCCACGCGGAAGGGGTTCTCCGCGCCGGGTGCGCCGATGCTCAGTCGCTCCACCAGCGCCTGCTCCAATTCCAGGCTCAGGGGCAGAGCGATGGCGGGCAGCGAGATCGGTCCCGACTCCTCCTCCCGTTCGGCGGGGGCAGCCTCGATGTCGATGTCACGCGCGGAGAGCTCGAGGATTCGCAGGGTGCCGGTGAAGAGACCGAGGGGACGCCAGCGCAGATCGAAGCTGCCGACATCGAGGGACAGATCCGGCGCCCGCACCGCCACTCCCTCCAAATGGAGATCGCCGAAGACGCGACCGTCCGCCTGCTCTACGCGGAGCAGCCCGGAACTCACATCCTCGGCAACGCCCAGCGCGAAACGCAGGCCGCTTTGCGTCCCCAGCACCCAGCCGAGGAGCAGGAGCGCAACCAGCAGGACCTGGAGCAGTAGGGTGAGCGCCAGCCGCAACCAGGGACGGCGCCCGCGGCGCGGTGGCGCGGCCATCTCCGGCGGAACCGTTTCGGGGTTGCCAGCCGACTCGGTCACAGATCGGGCCCGATCACCAAGTGCAGCCGCGCCCCAGGGTCGTCCTTGGTGAGGGCGTAAGCCACATCCACACGGATCTGTCCGATGGGTGAGCGCCAACGCAGACCCAGACCCGCCCCAACCTCTATCTCCTTGTCGAAGTCGGGATCGAAGGCGTTGCCGAAATCGGCGAAAACGGCGCCGCTCCAGTCCCCCTTGATCCGCCGCTCGAGCTCCAGGCTGCCGACGGCCAGATAGCGCCCGCCCAGGGCTTCGTCGGTCACCGGATCGTTAGGCCCGAGCGTGTCGAACCCCCAGCCGCGGATACTGTTGTCGCCGCCGGCAAAGAAGCGCCGACTTGCCGGCAGATCGAACAGGCTGTCCGCCAGCGTGACACCGAGGTCGGTCCGGGTGATGAAGCGATAGTCGTCCCAGAAGCTCTTGATCCACTTGAACCTCACGGTGCCGCTCAGGTAGGACGTCTCGGACACCAGGCCCTCGACGGTCCCCAGCAGGGTGTACCGCAAGCGGTATCCGTCGGTGGTGTAGACGGGGTCGTCCGTGACCGTCTTGGACCAAGAGATGTTGGGTACCAGCTCGTTGGTGGCTTGCGCCTCGTCGGCGGCCACCTCCGAGTCCTCGGAACGGAAGTCGATGCCGGCGGTTCGCCGCCAGCCACGGGGCGTGACCACCGAATGGGCGACCTGCAGCGTGTACAGGGTACCCTGGCGGGTCGCCGTGTCGTAGGACTCGTACCTGGGCTGGATGGTGATGTAGTCCCGGATCGGGTTGCCGACCGGGATGCGGTAGTCCCCCTGGAGGTATTGCAGGGCATCGGATACCCCGAGCTCGAGATCGAAGCGGTGCCCCCAGCGCGTGAGGTAACGCCGACGCCATTCCAGGGTCGCGCGCGGCCCGACGTCCGTGGCGTAGCCGAGTCCGAATCGGTACTTGTTCGCCTTGTTGCGGGTGGCGACCACCTCGATTGGAACAACCCGGTCTGCATCGGCCTCCTCCTTGAGCGGCACGATCTCCACCTTCTCGAAGTACTCCGTCCCCAACAACCTGCCCTGCAGCCGGAGCAGCCTTTCCTGATCGTAGACATCGCCAGGCTCGAAGGTCACGAACTTCTCGAGGAACTCGTCGGCCAGCAAGTCCTGATTGAAGGTGACCTCGCCCAGGTAGTAGCGTGGCCCGGTATCGAGATGGAACTCGATGATCGCCTGGTAGGCCTCCATGTCGATCAGGACCCGATGGCGCACCAGCTCGGCGTCCAGGTAGCCCTGCTCCCCGGCGATATAGGCGATATTGGACCGCGCCTTGTCGTAGTCCGCGTGAAGCAGGACGTCGCCGACCTTCATCGGGAAGGCCTTGGGAAAGGCGGGATTGTCCGCACCCTCGCCGTCGATGCGGTAGTCGACGGAGCCCACGCGCACGGGCTCGCCAGGTACGACGCGATAGCTTGCCACCCAGGTTCCGTCGGCCTGCGCCGGTTCGGTGAGGGATTCCGTAACCTGCACCCGATAGAGACCGAAGGGGGCCAAGGCCTCGCGGATCTGCTCGGGCGCGCGTTCGTGCAGGGCACGCAGCGTCGCCTCTGTCAGACCCTTGTCCTCCCGCTCCTGGTAAACGGCCAGCAGGGCGAGGACGTTCTTCTCCCACTCGCCCTCTAGCCCCTCCACCCTCACATCCAGCTTGAGGGCGTGGATCTCCTGGCCCGACAGGAGCAGCGCGAACAGAAGCAGGACCCGCGTCAGGTACAGGCGCCGGGTGCGGGCAGCTGGGCCCAGTCTTGCTCGTCTCGTCACAGTCATATCGTTTGTCGACTGACCCCGCGGGCTGGTATCGCGCGGGATGCCGTCGAAAGCAGACCCTTCGCCAATGGTCAATCGGACGGTCGGCCCGCGCCCCGGTACGAGCTTCGCGATGGCCGCAGCGAGACCTCTCTGGAGACGCCGATTATTGGCCATCCTGGCCAAAATCAGCAGGCCAACTCCATGTGCCGCGGGAAGCGCCGAATTGATCAGCGTTTCCCTGCAAGGTCCGCATCTTATCGTAATCGACCTGCGCCTAACACCGCGCAGATGATGGGCGGTGCCAGGAAAGGCCTTCGCGTCTTTGCGGTCGGCTCATGAGGTCCGTCACGATCCATCGTTGCCACCGCCGCGCGTCAGGACATCGCGCAAGGCGCGGACCTCCTGTCGCAGAGCACGAACCTCCGCCTCGATCGTAGAGGTATCCTGGTGCACCACCTGCTCGATGAGCTCCCTGTCCTCGGCAAGCTGCGCGCCGTGCATGGTCTGCATGGTATCCACGATGATGCCGATGAACAGGTTCAGCATGGTGAAGGTCGCCACCAGGATGAACGGGACGAAGAAGACCCAGGCTTGGGGAAACACCTCCATCACGGGTCGCACGATCCCCATGGACCAGCTCTCGAGGGTCATGATCTGGAACAGGGTGTACATGGAAGCCCCGATGCTCCCGAACCACTCGGGGAAGCGCTCGCCGAAAAGCCCGGTGGCCATGACGCCGAAGACATAGAACAGGAGCATCATCAAGGCCGCGATCGAGGAGATACCAGGCACGGCGCGCAGCAACGCCTCCACTACGAAGCGCATGCGCGGCACCATGGAAATCAGGCGCAGCACCCGCAGCACCCGCAGGGCGCGCATCACCGCCAGCGGGCCAGTTGCTGGCAACAGCGCGACGGCGACCACAGTGAAATCGAAAACGTTCCAGGGATCGCGGAAGAACCCGAGGCCACGACCGTAGAGCTTGAGTCCGATCTCCATGACGAAGACCGCCAGAATGGCCTTGTCGAGCCCATGCAGCAGGCTTCCGTACCTTTCCATCAGAGAAGCCGAGGTCTCCAGGCCCAGGGTGACGGCGTTTAACACGATCAGCCCGATGATCGCCCGCTGCACCGAGGACGACTCGATCCAAACGCGAACCCGTGATCGCTCGAACATAGCTTTGTCCTGTCCTCAACTCAGTAGCTCATGGCACCGGACGGACGCCCGGCGGCCTCTACCCGGACCCGAGCCCGCGGATCGAGACCTCGCGAGCGCGAGCCGGCCTGCTTTCATCGGGGATGGTTCCGATAGGCTTCTCATGCCCCTGCCGTGGGCTCGATCGCCATCCCATGCCCTCGGCTCGTCCGCAACGGACCTTGCGCGACGGACAGACGATCCGGAGTGAGGTGTGGATGCTCAATGGAAAGCCGCGGAGATCGGGGCGCAGGGCCCGCGCCCTGAACACTCAAGAGCGCGCGGGTCACGCGGAAACGCGGCGCAGAGCATAGCAGGGGCAAAGGCCCGGGGCGAGTTCCCGAGCGAGGCGGAAAAGACGGTGCGTGAAGTTGCCCCGCGCCAATAGGCGCGGGGGCGTTGACAGGCTACTTGTCGGAGCTGGATGCGGGAGCGGCCACCGCCGCGGGGGCCGCAACGACCGGATATCCGAGATAGGGTGCACCCCAACCGTACGGAGAGCCCCAACCGCCGTAGTAGGGGTAGCCCCAACCGCCGTAATACGGGTAGCCCCAGCCACCGTAGTAGGGATAGCCCCAACCGCCGTAATAGGGGTAACCGCCCCAGCCCCAGGGTCCGCCGCCCCAACCCCGCATGAAGTTGAACGGCCCGAAGAAGGCCTCAGCGGAGAGCGACGTCAGGAGCGTGGCCCCCGCTATGGCAGCGGCCAATGCAAAGCGCTTGTTTCTGGTCATGGAGTTCCTCCTCACTGTCTTGTGAAGCGCGGGCCGCGGCGAATCGCGCGCCCGTACGAAAAATTTACTCCCGACCGAGACAGGCTGTTTTGACGAAAATCAATAGATCGTTATATAGCGATGTTCTGATATTCTGCGTGGAGGCGTATGCGACAGGAGTTCCCGACCACTCGGGCGTTTCGGAGAGCGTCCAAGAAGGCGCAGATCATTGGCCATCCTGGCGCGAAGGCTCGGAAGCGCCCCCCCCCGTTCGATAGGTATCGAACTGGAACGGGGCCACCATCAAGCCGCTCGAGGTCTCGATCAAAACCCTTGCCTCCCAGCGCATGCGCTCGCGGACACAGACGGGCAGCATCCCCTCGCCGACATAGCTCCCCGTCCCCTCAGCCCGCAGGGAAACCCGGTTGTATCCCATGTTCATGTCGACGCCGGCGAAATCCAGTTGGACCGCGTCGCTATCGAGGTCGCGGAGGGTCACCGCGAAGCGCAGTGGCCGCATTGGCGGTATCTCGCGCGGCTCGATCGCGAGCGTGACCCCGCCACCTCCCGAGAATGCGACGGTGCATGGCCCCTGGCGTAGATCGCATGCAGGATTCCGAGGCGCCTGCTCCACGGCTTGCGGGTGAATCAGTGGCCAGGCCTTCAACACCAGGGTGACAACTGCAACGGTCACCAGCAGACCAGCTATGACCCAGAACAGGCGAGCGACTCCTCGAGTCGATTTCGTTTCCACTTCCACATCCAGAATCCGGTTATTCAGCGATTTCCCAGACTGCCCAGTCGGCAGGCTCCCCATCGGGCCTTGCGAGGTTGGTTCTCCGGCAATAGTCTAACCGCCTGCAGACGATCTCGTGACCCACAGCCCATCTCGGTGAACACCTGATATGCCTTCTCGTCCTGCTGGCAAGCGCACATGGCGCGCGCTCGTCCTGGGCCTTCTTGCCGCCTTGGTCACCGAGCTGCCCGCGGCCGACCTGGCCGAGGTCCCGGCGCCAATTGCCAAGCAACTGCGGCTGCACAAGATCGCGCTCGAGGACGTCAGCCTTTATGTGCACGGCGTCGACGACCCGCGGCCCCTGCTCTCGATCAATGCCGAGGTGCCGCGCAATCCGGCCTCGACCATCAAGCTGCTTACCACGCTCGCCGGCCTCGACATGCTCGGCCCCGAATTCGTCTGGCGGACGCGGGCCTATACAACCGGGACACTGGACGACGGACGGCTCGACGGCGATCTCGTGCTCCAGGGTCAAGGCGATCCCGCCCTCACCCCCGAGGCCCTGTGGCGCTTCCTCCGCGGCGTGCGGGAGCGGGGTGTGGAGATCATTGGCGGCGACGTCATCCTCGACGGCTCTTACTTCGAGCCCCTCGGAGACGAACGCGGCGACTTCGACGGCCATGCCGCGAGCGCTTACAACGCCATCCCGACGGCACTCAGCGTCAATTTCCAGACCACTCGCATCCACCTGATCAAGGACGACTCCTCGGCCACCATCCGCGTCTTCACCGACCCGCCGCTCGCGAACCTCGGGGTGGAGAACCAGATCAAGCTGGTGGAGGCGCCTTGCCAGCGCAAGTTCCACAAGCCCAGGGTATCCGTGCTGGAGGGGCAAGGCAGCGCCACGCTCACGTTGTCGGGGACCTTTGCCAGCCAGTGCCGCGAGGAGAGCTATCCTCGCTTGATTCTCGACCCCGCGGACCACGCGGCCGGCGCGGTCGCCGCCCTGTGGCGCGAGTTGGGGGGAAGCATCGAAGGCGAGATCCGAGCCGGCGAACGGCCCCAGAGCGCGAAGCTCCTGTACACCCTGGAGTCGCCCCCTCTGGAAGAGGTGATCCGTGAGATCAACAAGCAGAGCAACAACCTGATGGCACGCACGCTTCTCCTGACTCTGGGCGCGGAGCGCCGCGGCGCGCCGGGCTCCTTAGCCAAGGCCCAGGAGGCGGTCGCGGACTGGCTGAGCGAGAAGGGGCTCGATTTGCCGGAGCTGGTGCTGGACAATGGCGCCGGCCTGTCACGGGTCACCCGCATCGCGGCAGCCAGCATGGGCCGACTGCTCGGTTACGCCTACGCAAGCCCCCTCATGCCCGAGTTTCTGTCATCCCTCGCCATCGCCGGAGTTGACGGGACCATGCGCAAGCGGTTCAAAACGGGGCCGCTTGCCGGGCGTGCCCACCTGAAGACCGGAACGCTCCGGGGCGCCACGGGGATCGCCGGTTTCCTGCTCGACAGGGACGGGCGCCGGTGGATCGTTGTGTCCCTGATCAACAATCCAAGGCTACAGGCCTGGCGCGGAAAGGGCGTAGAAAACACGCTGTTGCAGTGGGTCTACGACGAGGCCGGGGCCGCTTCTCGCGCTGCCGGGACGGCTGCCGAGCCCCCTGATTGGTTTCTCCATGCGGCCAACCCCAGCCGGTGATTCTGGCTGCCGCGATACCCGAGGTGCGGCAGACCGAACCGAGGAGGAGGGCCGCATGCGCTAAAGGCTAATTCGCGCTTACGGGCGCAGCGAGAACTGGCAGCTTGGAGGGGTGCCTCTGCAGGCGGGACGCAGGCCCTGCGTCCCGCACAGAGCGACCTTAGCGGACTATTCCGGCAGTTGGGGCGCAGACTCCTTGCCACCGCCTTGAGGGGTAACCACGATGGTGCTGCCGGGCCCGCCGTAACCTCCATAGGGCCCACCCCAACCGTAGGGTCCGTAGCCGCCACCATAGGGACCGCCCCAGCCGTACGGGCCACCGTAGCCGCCATAGGGCCCCCCCCAACCGTAGGGTCCGCCACCCCAGCGATAGGGATTATCGTAGTAGCGGTCCCTGTCACCGCCGAACCATTCCCCCGGGTTCATCATGTCAAACATGCCCGCCTGCGCCAGTCCGGTAAAGCTCACGCCGCCCAGGCTCGCGGCCGCCGCGAGAGAGAAGATAGCGAATCGTTTCACGTTGACTTTTCCTCAGCGTAACACCCATACATTTTTAGTATTATAAACACATGCGTGGTGTTTTGGACCACGGGGGAATCGGCTTGGGACTGGGTCTATGGGCGGGTCCGAGCGGCAGCCGCCATTGGGAAAGCCCTGTTCGACAATCGTTCTGCTTACAACGCTGGGGTTCTCACATGAAACGCTTAATCGCATCTCTGATGATGGGACTGCCGTTGCTGGGTATGGCGGCGGAGTACGAGTCAACCCTGCTCGTTCAGACCGGCAAGCTGCGTGAAAGCGATCTCATCGTCCGCACGATCTCGGACCTCGAGAGCAAGAAGATCTGCCTTGCCTTCTATGTGCGCACCAAAGGCACAAGCTCCATGATCACCTGCTACGACGCGGTCGGCGGCTACCGCTCCAATATCAATCAGGTGGGATTCTTCAAGGAAGACAAGCTCGTGGTGCGCAAGGTAAAGGACTACGACAACAACGTATCCTGCCTCGTGGCCTATGTCAGCACCCCGGGCACGGCACCTTCCATCGACTGCTACCAGAGCAGCAAGCCGGCGGACGACGCCATCGTGCGTGGCGGCCACCTGCGGGAAGGCGACCTCGAGATCCACCGGATCGTCGATCCGGACAACGCCGAGACCTGCCTCATCGCCTATGTCAGCACCGGCGGAACCTCGCCCTCGCTGGTGTGCTACGAGAGCAAGGGTGTTCCGGGTGACGGCAACCTGGTGCAGACCAGCAATCTGCGCGAGGGCGACCTGGTCGTGCGCAAGATCATCGACCAGCAGAACCAGAAGACCTGCCTGGTGTCCTACGTAAGCACGGAGGGGACCTCACCGCACTTCCACTGCTTCGACGAACAGACCGTCGCAGGACCTCCGCAGCGCTGATCAAGGGTCCCGAGCCCCGCCACGTCTCGGCCGTCCCTTGCGGGCGGCTTGCGTGGAGCGGGTTGCGACGACTCTCGAACCAGCCCGCGCGCTCCCACCCGGGTGATCCTGCCCGAATTTTTGCTGCCGGTCCTCGCCGTTGCGTTTCTCGCCGGGTTGATTCAGGGGCTATCGGGCTTCGGCTCGGCGCTGGTCGCCGTGCCCTTGCTCCTGCTGTTGCTTCCGGTGGAAACGGTCGTCCCCTTGATGGCGTTGCTGGGCCTCGCGATCTCCGCCTTCAACCTGCCCCACCTGCATCATGCGGTGCGATTCGCGCCCGTGGCCAGGCTGCTCGCGGGCTACCTGCTTGGTACGCCCCTGGGCCTCATCTTCCTCACCCGCGCCCCAGAGAAGCTGGTCCTCGGCACGCTCGGACTCCTGATCAGCGCGTACGCCCTGCTCGCCTTGTTCGGACGACAGCCCCGTTCCGCCTGGCTTCGAAACGGACGTATCGGCCTCGGTGCCGTGTCAGGAGCCTTGGGCGCAGCATTCAGCACAAACGGACCGCCGGTCATCCTTCACGTGGCCGCCCATCCGGAATGGGAGCCTGATCGTCAGAAGGCGACACTCGTGCTCTTCTTCCTGCTCTCCAGCGGAATCACGATACTGGCCCACGGCGCGGCCGGGCTGGTCACGCAAGACGTACTGCGCTGGTTCCTCTGGAGCACCCCGATGCTGCTGCTCGGCACGCTGACCGGCATCTGGTTGTATCGAAGGCTCGGCGAGCACGGCTACCGGCAACTGACATACGGACTCGTGCTGGCAATGGGAGCGATGCTCCTCGCGCGCTCCCTGAGCCGACTCGCGTGATCATCGATCGCCCAGACTCAGGGCAGCCCCTTGACGCGGCGCTGGTTGGCGTGCCGCATACGGAGCGCAGAGGACACGAAGACCGGGCCTAGCCGAGCACTTGGAACAGCGTGCTCTGGTGTCGGGAGTGCGCGCAGACGTGACACAACGCATCGTGCTCGCCGCCCGCACCGGGCCGGTGAAAGTGAACACCACAGGACGGACAGCGCCCATGCTCCAAGCGTAGGAAACGCTGAGCGTCCGCCTCGAGCGTTGAGACGGTCACCGCGTGCGCCGCGCATACGTCTTCACAGATACCGCAGCCGGTACAGCCGCTGGGGTCGAACCGGTAGGTCTCCGGCTCGACCTGGATGACGTGGTGCGGACACAACCGTGCACAGGCATCGCAACCGATGCAGCGCCCCGGATCGATACGTGGAGCGTGGAGACTGAGACCGCGATCTCCGGGACTCGGAAGCAAGCGGCCCGGCGGCACGAAGCGACGGACTCCGGACTCGGCTCGATCCGCCAATTCCGTGGCGGTCTCGGCAGCAGCGGTGAGGACGCCCCGAAAGAACGCCCGACGGCCCACGGCCCTACCGCGATGCGCGGCGCTGGCCGACACCAGCCCGGTCTTCCACTGCTCGGGTCTCAGGTGCTCGAGCTCAAGGGTGTCCAACCCGCGATCGGCGAGGAGGGTCGAGGCCTGGTCGAGACTCGTACCGATGCGGGTCACGCCCCCGCGCGGACAGGCATTACACTCGCCCAGGCAGAGCCGCAACCGTCTCACACCGTCCCGATACAGGCCGAGCAGCGAGCGCACGCCCAGGACGTGCACGCAGGGAACGACGCCCTGTCCCTCAACGCCAGCCCGGCTGCAGGCCAGAAACGCCGTCTCCGTCCCCTCCAGGCGATAACGCAGCGGCGCACAATACCCCAGGATCGCACCCTCTGGGCAGGCGGGAGCGCACAACCCACAGCCATCGCACAGGTCGGAGTCGATCCCGAGGCGCTCGTCGTCGATAACCCAGGCGCGCGTGGGGCACGCTGCCACGCAGGCACGACAACTCGCTTGCTCCATGCGGGAATGGACGCAGCGTTCGGCAACGACTTCTGGAATCAGCGCGTCGTCAGACGCAAGCCGGCCAAAACCGGTCGCCATGAATGCTACCAGGTGGGCGCTACGCCGGGGACGTAGGGGCCGGAAACATCGACGGAAACGTCCTTTGCAGGCCGCATGCGCTCGTCGATCTCCTCTACCGAGGGCCGTGGGCTGTCGAGGATCTCGGCCAACAAGTCACGCAGCTCGTCGAGGTACGCGCCCGTGAGCAATGCGAGCCCGGCATAAAATCCGGTGTCGCAGCGGGCCGCGACCCGCTGTGCGAACTGATCGATCCAGCGCAACGGATGCTCGTCCATGAAGCCAGCGGCGTCCTCCAGGGGCGCCTCCTGCTCCTCGGAGTTCAGCAGATGGGCGAGGAAACGCAGCTCGTTGACCAGATGGTCGTCGGTGCGCAAGCGCCAGTCCTCCACCCCGACGCCGTAACGCCGGTACCAGTCACGAACCCGGAACATCGGCTCCTGCATGGTAAGGTTGTCCTCATCCAGCCAGACCGACTCGCAAGGCGACGCGCGCAGACCGTAGGTGAGGTAGATGTCCGCATAGTCCGCGGCAAGCCGATCCAGGGCCTCCTGCCCCAGCGAGGTCGGGATCTCGGTGAGGCCCTGGCGCAGCAGGGCCAGGGCCTCCCTCCCCCGCTCCTTCTGTAAGCGCAAGCCGAGGAAATCCTCGTAGCAGTCCTGCCACAAGGACAGGATCAACGGCCGATCGAGCTCTCTCTCGTGCAGATTCGCCAAGGCGAGCAGGTCCTGGGCGGCGGCCGCACGGAACCGTTCGACTACATCGGACTGCCCAGCGCTGGCGGTGGATGCCACGCTCATTGGTCCACCTTGCCCTTGCTGTGGGCCACGAACACGATGGACGGGTTTGTGAGCTCGGGATTGGCGAAGTTCTTCACCGCCCGTATCGGCTCCTCCTGGGGACCGATAGCCGTCGTCGGGTACTTGTTCTCGCGCAGCAGATCGATAGGTCCAACGTCTAGCGTCCGCATCATGCAAGCCATCACGCAGTAAGGCTTGCGACCCGCCTCGATCTCATCCACGCACAGATTGCACTTGGCGACGATGTTTTGCTCCGGGATGAACTGCGGAGCCCCGTAAGGACAGGCCGCCTCACACCGCCGGCAACCGATGCAGAGGGTCGAGTCGATATCGACGATGCCATTGTCCTTGCGTTTCCAAATGGCCCCGGTCGGGCAGGTCGGCAGACAGGCCGGATCTGCACAGTGATTACAGGACAGGTTGACCTTGTAGGCGTACACGTCCGGGTAGGTCCCGCCCTCGATGTACTGCACGCGGCGGAAACGTGGCCCCGCCGGCAATCCGTTCTTGTCCTTGCAGGCGATCTCGCAGGCGCGGCAACCAATGCAGTCCACATTGTTGTGCACGAACCCAAGCTGCATCTCGGGCACCACAGGAGTGTAGGTCTCCTTCTTCCGGCGCTTGACGGCCTCTTTGATCTTGGCCTGGTCTCTGTTCTCAGCCATGGATAGATCCTCCGAAACCGTTAGAGTTCACGCCGGAACACGTGTGCGCGGGAGGTCGCGAGCCTGTCCCACCCGGGCCTGTGCTCCAGGTCCGTCTTGCGGATATTGCAGAGGACCGTGTTGTAGGCGAAAGCCCCCGCAGGGCTTGGCTCGTCGAGGGTCAGCATGTCGGGATTTCCCGCGCGGTCGACGCCGCCGTCGTCCAGATCGACCCAAGCCCCCTCGTGGAGCACGAGCACACCGGGCATGCAGCGCTCGGTAGCGTACACGGGCACCACGACTCTGCCCCTTTCGTTCCAGAGCTCGACGATGTCACCGGTTCTTATGCCGAGCTTCTTGGCGTCGGACGCATTGACCGTGACTTCCTGCTCATAGGTCTCGCGCAACCACGAGCAGTTGTTGAAGATCGAGTGAGTACGCCATCGCGGATGGGGCGAGATCAAATGGAAGGGGTACTCCGCTGTCTTCGGGCTGTTGAGCGACTCCCAGGGCTCGATCCACTTGGGGATCGACGGGATATGGTAGCCGTAGCGCGTCTTGGTCCAATCCTCGACGTTGGCGAGCTCCGAGGACAGGATCTCGATCTTGCCCGACGGCGTGCCAAAGGGGGTGCCGTTCTCGATTTGATCGCGGAAGGCCACATGGGGCTTGTCGAGGATGAACTTGTAGACGCCGTAGTTCTTGAACTCGTCCCAAGACATGTCGACGTGCTGGTGGTGCATGACCTTGCTCTCCCACCACTCGCGCAGGTAGGCCTCGTCGACCGCGTCCGGGTTGAGGAAGTAGCTGCGGTCTGCCTTCGGGTTGTAGGTTCTGCCGAAGTTGTCGCCCATGCCGGTCTTGTGGCCGATGCGGTAGGCCAGTTCGGTGAAGATCTGGAAATCCGTCTTGGATTCGCCCATCGGCTCGATCACCTTGGGCCGATGGATGTAGTAGTGGCCCTTGTACCAGGGCAGCGCCACGTCATGACGCTCGAAGTGGGTGGCCACCGGCAGGAGGACGTCTGCATAGAGACCAGACGGGGTGATGGTAGAGTCCATGCACACCACCAGCTCCAGCTTGTTCATGGCCTCGATTTCTTTGTTGATGTTCGTGAGCTGGTTGAACCAGTCAGAGCCCTGCCAGAAGATGCCCTTGATGTTCGGAATCACCCCGTCCATGTTGTCTTGGCGCGGCCACAGACCAGCCTCCTCGCGCGACACGTTCGGGTAGTTCAGCACGATGTGCGCCCACCGATCCGATTTGATGGACGCGAACCAGATATTCGCGTACTGATCGTAGGGATAGGCCACCGCCTCCGCGTGCCAGGCCTTACCGACGCCCTCCGCGGAGCCGCCCAGGACACCGATATTGCCCGTCATCGCCTGCAAGGCCGCCGCCATACGGTTGTACTGTTCGCCGTAGGCGTTGCGTCCCGGGGCCCAGGAGGCCTTGAGCGCCGCCGGCTTGGTGGTGGCGTACATGTCCGCGAGCTTCTTGATGTCATCGGCGGACACGCCACAGATCTCCGCCGCCCACTCCGGCGTCTTGGGCTGACCGTCGTACTTGCCCAGGATGTAGTCCTTGAAGTTCTCCCGGCCGTTGACGCTGCGCGGTGCCCACTCGGGCATGGTTCCCTCATCCATACCCATGCAGAAACGGTTGATGAAGTCCTGGTCCTGTAGCTCGTTGACGAAGATGTAGTGGGCCATGCCGGCCATCATGGCCGCGTCCGTGTTGGGCTTGATCGGAATCCACCAGGCGTCGTAGACGGCGGCGGAATCCGTATATTGGGGGTCCACCAGCACGAACTTGCAGCCGCGCTGCTTGGCGAGCCGCATGTAGTAGAAGGTGTTGCCGCCGTGGAAGGTGTAGGCGGGGTTCCAGCCCCACATGATCATCAGCTTCGAGTCGGCGAAGGTGTCGTCCTCGTTACCGTCCTCGATGGTGCCGAAGGTCCAGCGGGAGCTGGTCGTGGTGCCTTGGTACGAGGGAACCGACCAGGAGCTGGTGCGGCAGCTGAACATGCCCAGGAAGCGTCCGAGCAGGCCCTCGATCTGATCCGACTTGTGCAGGACGCCATAGGACGCGCCGGCGTAGCTCTGGTCGAGCAGCGCGGTGGGGCCGTAATTCTGCTTGAGCTCGATCATCTTGTTGGCGACGTACTCCAGCGCCTCGTCCCAGCTGACGCGCTTGAACTTGCCCTCGCCCCGCTTGCCCACCCGCACCATGGGGTAGAGCAGGCGCTCGGGCGAATACAGTCGCTGGCGATAGGAGCGCCCGCGCAGGCAGCCGCGGACCTGCGGCTCTTCCTCGGTGTCCTTGCCGAAGAAACCACCGCGCTGGTAGCGACCGTCATCGGTGGAAATGCGCACGATGACGTCGCCCTTCTTGTGCGCCACCAGCATGTGGCGCGAACCGCAGTTGTGGGCGCAGCTCGTCACCACCGTTTGCAAGTCGTCGTCACGCGGATAGGGCTCGTAGGCAAAGGCCTCGGCGTCCCTGGTCTTGACCAGACCTCCCGCGCTCAGCGCCGCCGCGCCCGCGGCGGTGGACTTCAGAAAGGTCCTGCGAGTCACATTGAGGCAAGACTCGAGAAAAGAGAGATCGTTGGCGTCTTTCATCACATGTCACCCTGCTGCGGCGCTTGGGTCTCAGGCGGATTCACCCCGACGAGGAACCGGGCCTCGGACTGGGTAGGGCGGTCCTTGGCCCACTCGGGTACTGGCTCCGCCATGCCCGGCCAGGGATTGCGCGGGTAGGGATAACTGATTCGGTACCAGGAACGGCCGCCGTGACAGCCGTAGCAGGCATCCCCTCCCTCGTTAGCCAAGTCCTCGATCGCCTGGGGTTTGAGGTAGTTGACGTTGTGCCGGTTGGTCCGGAAGGCCGTGTGGCACAACATGCAGTTGTTCTGGAAGGCAGCGCCGACTTCAAGCCATGGCCCTGGCACGCCCATGTTCTCGTAGGGAAACTTCCCGTGACACATCAGGCAGATGTTGGGGTCCACTTGCTTGCGCTGGGTCAGTGTCGGGTCGCCATCGGCGTGGGACATCGCAGTCTCCTCGCGCGGATCGTTCCCCTGATGGCAGGTGTTGCATTTGAGGTCCATCACCTGCTTCGCGTAATCGGTCACCAGATGTCGGCGGTGGAAGGTCTCCTGATCACCCTCGTAGGTATCCAGGGTCTGATACCAAGCCAGGGCCTGGCTCGGCTTGACGCCGGCCGGCGACTCGGGGCGGATACTCGCCTCCAACACCTCCGCATGACACTCGAGACACTCGGCATCCGTGGCGGTCTCGATGGCGGGTTTGAAATGCAGGGGGTGCCACCGCGCCACTTCGTAATCTAGCCTGGGTCCGGCTTGGGGACCTGCCTGTACCGTCACCCAAACCAGCAGAGAAATCAATGCCAACGAAAGGCTGGTCTTCAACATCACGCGGGTCCTCTAACGCTCTGCTCCGGCCACGTTAGTGCTCGCTCGCGCCGGAAAAACAGCACGTCCCTGTGCAAAGGCTTGCGGATCCATCTGCTGTTCTGGTTTCGGGTGCTTTAGTTGGCCGGCGGTGTCCAGCCGGACATGCCGCCCATACCGCCCATGCCGGACATACCGCCCATTCCACTCATGCCGGACATGCCGCCCATGCCGCCCATGCCGCCCATGCCGCCCATGCCGCCCATGCCGGACATGCCGGACATGCCGCCCATACCGGACATACCGCCCATACCGGACATACCGCCCATGCCGGACATACCGCCCATGCCGGACATACCGCCCATGC
>CAYNBI010000029.1:0-37518 GCA_964395315.1 uncultured Chromatiaceae bacterium
GCACAGACCGGAAAACTGCAACGCGATGACGTTGCAATACGTTCATATCTTTTTGTTTTTAATGTATAAAAAGCGCCCTTTCACGGCGGCGACGGGGGTTCGACTCCCCCTGGGGACGCCATCTGCCACAAGGGCCAAGCCTACGAAGCGGCTCCGCCGCGTGTCCCGACATCCCGTCGGAAACCCCTATCGTCGGTTCGGCTTGCCTGGTGCCGTAGGGCGCCTCCCACCTCGGCAACCGTCAACGAATCGGTTGACGCGTTGGTCATTGACGCCCTCGGCGACTACCTTGCGCTTCGGTTCCCAGGGGCTCTGCCGAAGCGCGCGTGGTCCGGCGCACACGAGTAACGCGTGAAACGTCATCGCCTTGCAAGGTGGGGCGTTACGTGCTTCGGCTCGCCGGGGTGCTAGACTCCCAAAGGTTTTTCTCGAGAGTTTGCGTCAAGCAAGCCTCTTGCCCATCGCAGGTAATCCTTTGCGCCGGAACCCGTCCCGGAACCAGACAAGCGACATCGCTGCCAATGATGCGGTTCAACTGCTCGGCGGTCTCCGGCAGAGGTTCTCCGCATCGCCGGTCGGCGCTTTCGTCACGGTGGCGGCGACGGCGTTTGTCGTCGAGTCGGCGGTCAACTGGGGGATACTGGAGAGATTACCCGGGGGGGAGCGCTTCGAGCTGCTTCTTGAGCTCCTGATCAACGTCGGAGTTGTCGTCCCTCTGCTCGTGTACTTGTTCGTCCTCCCGGCGGCGCGCAACATTCGCCGCCGCGAGGCCTCAGAGCGTGCCCTGCAGTCCGCGCGGGACGAGCTGGAGGACAGGGTGCGGGAACGGACCGCCGAGCTGGAGACCGCCAACAGGCGGCTCAGCGAGGAGGCCGACGCGCGGTCGCGATCCCAGGCGGCGATCGAGTTCCAGGCGGGCCTGCTCGACACGGTGGAGGAGGCGGTCGCGGCGACCGGCGCCGATGGCCGCGTCCGATACTGGAACCGTTTCGCCGCCGACCTCTATGGCTTGCCCGCGTCGCAGGTGTTGGGGCGCCCACTGGGCGACGTCGTCAGCTACATCCAGCGGGACGGCGCGCGCCTCGATCTGGATGATGCTTGCGGGAAGAGCGGCAGTTGGTCCGGCGAGGTCGATGCGGAACGCCGCGATGGCTCCCGCTTTCCCGCGTACGTTCTCTGTTCTCCGCTACGGGGCGGTGCCGAGGGCAACGTCATTCTCTCCCTCGACATCACGGACAGGAGGAGATCCGAAGACGCGTTGCGAGAATCCGAGGAGAAGTACAGCAACCTGGTCGAGCGCGCTCCGACGGGCATCTTCATTTTGCAGCACGATGCCTTCGAATTCGTCAATCCCAGGTTCGCGGAGTTGGTGGAATACGGGCGCGACGAGCTGCTGCAGGCCGATCCCTGGCAGCTGATTCATCCGGACGACCGCGGCCGGGTCCGGGAGATCGCGGGCCAGCGGGCGGCAGGCGAGACGGTCTCAGACGAATACGAGTGCCGGCTGGTCACCAAGACGGGGCAGACAAGGTGGATCGTGATACGCGGCGCGCTGATCCGCCACCGGGGGGCGGTCGCCACCCTCGGCAACGTACAGGACGTCACAGAGAACCACCGCATGGCGATGGAGCTACGCCAGCTTTCGACGCGACTCTTCACCATCCAGGAAGAGGAACGGCGCAGGGTGGCGCGCGAGCTGCACGACAGCGTCGGGCAGAAGCTCACCGGCATCAAGTTCCTCGTCGAGGCAGCGCTGGGTGCGCCCTGGCCGGGCGAGCGCCGGTCCGGCATGGAGCGGTTGCGCTCGCTGGTGCCGATCATCCAGGACGCGGTCGAGGAGGTGAGGCGCATCTCCACGGCGCTTCGCCCGTCCGTTCTCGACGACCTTGGGCTGCTCCCGACCATCGTCTGGTATCTCAGGGAGTTCGCCAAGGTGCACCCGAACATTGCCGTGGAGCAGGTGTTCGGGGCGGTGGAGTCCGAGATCCCGCCTGCTCTGCGCACGCCGATCTTCCGTATCCTTCAGGAAGCCACCAACAACGCGGCGAAGCATAGCGGCGCATCGCGCCTGGTGGTCGGGCTTGAGTCCCGCGATGGTGGGCTGCGCTTGCGCGTGCAGGACGACGGCGTGGGCTTCGACCCGGGGGCAGGACGGGAAGGCGCTGGCGCGGAGGGGTCCGGGCTCAGTTCCATGCGGGAGCGCGCGGAGTTCTCAGGGGGGGCTTTCGCGCTGGTGTCGAACGCGGGGGAAGGGACGACCGTCGAGGCCAGATGGCCGCTCGACAGGCTCGTCAGCGCGTGACCAGCCCCTTCTCGATCGCGAAGGCGGTGAGGGCGCTGGCGCTGTTGACGGCGAGCTTGCGCATCAGGTTCGCCCGATGCTTCTCCACCGTCTTCTCGCTGATGCAGAGGAACTCCCCAATCTCGCGGCTGCGGTAGCCCTCGGCGACGAGCTTGAGCACCTCCCGTTCCCGCGTCGAGAGCGATTCCAACGCCGATCGGGGCCTGGGCGCCGGGTCGCGGGAACCCTTTTGCTTGAGGAAGGCGGACACCACCTGCGTCGCCACCGCGGCCGAGAGGTACCGCTCCCCCGCCAAGACGCCGCGCACGGCCAGCAGCAGCTCGGTCGCGCTGGCGTCCTTCAGCAGGTAGCCGTCGGCCCCGTCCTCGATAGCCTGGAAGACGTACTCCTCCGTGCGGTGGACGGTCATCACCAGGATGCGCGTCTTGGGCGCGACCCGCTTGATCTCCTTGAGGGCCGCCAAGCCGTCCATGCGCGGCATGGAGAGGTCGAGAATCAGCAGGTCGGGCTGCAGCTCCCTGGCGCGGTTGATCGCCTCCCGCCCGTCCTCGGCCTCGCCGACGATGCTGAGATCCCGCTGGTCGTCGAAGATCGCGCGCAGACCTTCGCGCAGGATCCGGTGGTCCTCGGCGAGGACGATGCGTGTCGGATTTTCCATCGTTCCTTACCCCCCTTACCCCTCGTTGCTAACCGCCAACCATCGGAACAGGCGCCACGACGGGAATCGACCAGTTCCATGCTACCTGCTTCGGCGTAGCCGTGGCGAAAGGCGGTCAGGACCTTGCGCGGGCCGTGCCGGGCTGCGGGCACGCAATCCAGCGGTGCTAACCAGAGGGGCGCTCAGGCGCCAATCCCCTACCTTCCTCGGTCCCGAAAATACTTGCAGTCGCGGGCTCCCGGTGGGGGGAAGGCCCCATATGGCATTTCACGCAAAACCGTAGTCTTTATCGCACACCAGTTACCTCGCAACCGAGGTCCCTTCCGCGTTCAACGCCGTCGCGACCACGGCGGGCGCAGGCAAATCTATGTCCCAAGCTGCCACTTGGCAAGTGCTCGTCATCGACAATTCCAGCCTGTTCCGCGACCTGCTTTGCGGGCATTTGCGCGCCCGCTTCCCGGGCATCGCGTTGCTGGAGGCGGAAACCGTCGCCGAGGGGTACCGGTTGCTCAAGGAGCTGCGTCCGGCGCTCGCCTTCCTCGACGTCAGCCTGCCCGACGGCAACGGCCTGCAGCTGGCCAGACGGGCCCGGGTGGCGTTCCCCGAGGTCACCGTGTGCATCTGCACCGGTCACGAGTTTCCCGAGTACCGGAAGGCCGCCGCCGACGGCGGGGCCGCCTTCTTCGTTTCCAAGCACGGGCCTTTCTGGAACGAGGCGGAGAGGGTCGTCGAGGCGGTGTTGGGCGGTGCCGACGACGACCGTCCTGACCTGGCAAAGAAGTCCGACGACGCGGCATCGGCCTGCAATGGGCACTGCGGCGCGGGCAACGGGTGACCATTGCGCGTCACTGAGGCGGATTGGGTGGGTGGTTCCTTCCTCACGTGGCAGCGGCGCGCCGGAACGAGAAACACGGAAGCGGTATTGGCTGGATACAGCGAAAAGCGAATGCGAAGCGAAGGACAAAACAGGTTTGGCAATCAAGCGTTCGCTCCCCGGCAGAGGGGAGCAACAGGAGAAGCGGAGGTTCCCATGAAGAGACGTGCGTTGGCGCCTGACAAGACGAGGCGCAGATACCCCGCGTGGCTGCACCCGACCATGGCCGTCATGGTCGGGCTCGGTATCGCCACGAGCCAGGGCTTTGCCGCGCAGGGCGGCGTTCCCGGCAAGCCGCTGTCGATGCTGACCAAGTCGGGCCAGCAGGCCTCGCTCCAGGCGGCGACTGCCGCGCTGCTCGCGGACCCGGCGGCGAGTCCCGTTCCGCACTACTTCGGGCCCTGGCCTAACTGGGCGAACAGCCCCTTCGCGCTGCCCGACGCGCCGGTGACGATCAGCCCGCCGAATGTGAGTGGCGGCATACAGGCGAGCGCTACGGCCACCGTCGGCGCCCAGGGGGCCGTCACGGCCATCACCATCGACAACCCGGGCAGCGGCTACACGACGCCCCCGACGGTGACGATCGGCGGCGCCGGCGCCGGCGCCACGGCCACCGCGGCCATCACCCTGTCGCCCGCGGTCACGGCGATCACGATCACCGCCGGGGGCAGCGGCTACACCGCCCCGCAAGTCGTCATCAACGACGCCACCGGCGCCGGCGCCGCGGCGACCGTCTACGGCGGCGTCGAGTCTGTGTCCCTGACCAACGCTGGCACCGGATACACGGCCCCCACCGTGGAGTTCAGCCTGCCTCAGTGGCCCAACGGCGTGGCGGCCACCGGGCACGTCACCTGCGATACCACGCCGGACACGGCCTGCGGTCTCGGCTCGGCCATCACCGGGATCGTCCTCGACAGCCCCGGTTCCGGCTATACGGCGCCGCCGACCATCACCATCCGGGACGGCACGCCGGCGGACCCGATTCTCCCCGGCGGCTCCGGCGCCGAGGCGACGGCCAACTCGCTGTTCCTGCAGACGGTCGAGATGACCGATTTCGGGAGCAACTACAGCGCACCGACGGTCTCCTTCGCCGACCCTAACCCCTTGGCAGGGGGTGCGACCGCTGACGCCACGGTCAGCCAGGTCGGCGCCGGCATCGTCAGCGGCATCACTGTCGATACGGCAGGGGCCGGCTACGTCACCCCCGGCATGAAGAAGTTCGTCGACACCCTGCCCGGGCTGTGCGACCCGAGGGTGGCGGGGGACTGCGTGGCGAAGGCGAACAACCTGGGACAGTACCTCCCGATCGCCGTGCCTGACACCACGACCTATCCAGGCTCCGACTACTATGTGATCGCGGTCGTCCAGCAGCGCGAGCGGATGAGCTCCTCGCTTCCGGCGAGCGGAACCCTGCACCGCAAGTACGTGCAGCTGATGACGCCCGCCCTCGCGACCGAGGTCACCAACCCCTCGGTCACGGCGCTCTACAACGAGGCACTGGACGGAACCAAGGCGGACATCGCCCTGCCCGCCGGCGTCACCGGCGCGGTGACCGACCCGCGTTTCCTCGGGCCGGTGATCGTGGCCCAGAAGGACAGGCCCGTCCGTGTGACCTTCTACAACCTGTTGCCCACTGGCAGCGGCGGCGACCTGATCATCCCCACCGACTCGACCCTGATGGGCGCGGGCTTCATTCCGGAAGGCTGGCGTGACCTGACCGACACCGCGTCCACCGACGACGAGGTGCGGAATCAGCCCTGCACGCAGGCGAACAAGGGCACCGATTGCTTCAAGGACAACCGCGCGACCCTGCACCTGCACGGCGGCATCAGCCCCTGGATCAGCGATGGCACGCCGCACCAGTGGATCACGCCCGCCGGCGAAGCCACGGCCTACCCCCAGGGCGACAGCGTCGGCGACGTGCCGGACATGCCCAACTGCTCGGCGCCTGACGACGGCTGCCAGAACTTCTACTGGACCAACCAGCAGTCCGCGCGCCTGATGTTCTACCACGACCATGCCTTCGGCACGACGCGCCTCAACGTCTACCTCGGCGAGGCCGCGGGCTATCTGATCACCGACGCCACCGAGCAGAAGCTGGTCGCGGACGGCACCATCCCCGCGGAGGAGATCCCGCTGATCATTCAGGACCGGACCTTCGTCCCGGACGCGAACCAGCTCGCCCTCGCCGACCCGACCTGGGACTACGACCGCTGGGGCGGCTACGGCGACTTCTGGTACCACCACGTCTACATGCCGGCCCAGAACCCGGGTGACCCGGGCGGCATGAGCGCTTATGGGCGCTGGATGTACGGACCCTGGTTCTGGCCGCCTGCCCAGCCGCCCTTCGGGCCGATCGACAACCCGTACTTCGACGCGGCCTGTGACCTGAACGACCCGGCCACCTGGCAGTACGACACTGACCCGTTCTGCGAGCCGCAGAAGATCCCGGGAACGCCCAATATCTCGGCGGGCATGGAGCAGTTCAATGACACGCCGATCGTCAACGGCACCGCCTATCCGACCATGGAGGTGGACCCGAAGACCTATCGCTTCCGGGTGCTGAACGCCGCCAACGACCGCTTCTTCAACCTGTCTCTGTACGAGGCCGACCCCACCACCGCAAGCGCGGACCTCAACGCGCTCGGCCTGCCCATCGGCGGCACCGAGGTGGCGCTCAAGGAGGCCGAGCTCGCCGCCGCGCAGCTCGACCCGGTCGTGTTCCCGACGCCGGACACCGGCGTTAGCGCTCCCGGACCCGATTGGATACAGATCGGCAACGAGGGCGGCTTCCTGCCTGCGCCGGCAGTGGTCCCGGCGCAGGAGACCACCTGGATCACGGACCCGACCCGCTTCGACGTCGGCAACGTGGACCAGCACTCCCTGCTGGTGGCGCCGGCCGAGCGCGCCGACGTCATCGTCGACTTCTCGCAGTACGCGGGCAAGACCCTGATCCTTTACAACGATGCCCCCGCGGCCTTCCCGGCCCGCGTTCCGAGCTACGACTACTACACCGGGGCGCCGGACCAGAGCCCGAACGGCGCGCCGGTCATCCTGGCCGGCTACGGGCCCAACACCCGCACCGTCATGCAGATCAAGGTCAGGGACGTCCAGCCCGGGCCGGCCTTCAACCTGGCGGCTCTGCAGACGGCGTTCGCATCGACGAAGACCGGCGGCGGAGGCGTGTTCGAGAAGGGCCAGCACCCGATCATCGTCGGCCAGGCCCCCTACAACCCGGCCTACGGCACCAACTTCGTCGCGAGCGGCAACTGCAACGTCCCGCCGAGCGATCCCTTGAATCCCGCAGACCTGGGCAACACTACGGTCACCAAGTGTGACGGGCTGGCGCGCATCGACGATCAGGGCGGTACCTGGTTCGGGTTCAACGCGCTCAGTACCGGTACGGCTGGAAAGCTCAAGATCCGGATCGAGCCGAAGGGCATCCACGACGAGATGAACTCGGCGACCTTCGACGAGTTCGGTCGCATGACGGCGAACATGGGTCTCGAGGCGATTCCGGCGGTCGCGGGGCTGCAGAACATCACCCTGTATCCGTACGTGAACCCGCCGACCGAGCTGATCGACGGCACCAAGCTGCCGAAGAACGTGCCCGGGGTCGAGGTACAGCCGATCTCCAGCGCCGCGGACGGCACCCAGATCTGGAAGATCACGCACAACGGCGTGGACACGCACCCGCTGCACTTCCATCTCTACGACGTGCAACTGCTCAACCGCGTGACCTGGGACAACATCATCATCCCGCCGGACGCCAACGAGCTGGGGTGGAAGGACACGGTGCGTGTCAGCCCGTTGGAGGACACCGTCGTGGCTCTGCGTCCCATCGTGCCGCAGCTCCCCTTCCCGCTGCCTAACAGCATCCGGCCGCTGAACCCGGCGATGCCGATCGGCGCGACCCTGGGCTTCAACAACGCGGATCCGCAGGGGAACCCGACCAACCCCATCTTCAACCAGCTCGTGAACTTCGGCTGGGAGTACGTCTGGCACTGCCACATCCTGAGCCACGAGGAGATGGACATGATGCGGCCGCAGTCGCTGGCCCTGCCGCCCGAGGCGCCGACGGGGGCCGTGCTGGCGAGGACCGGCGGCCGGTGGACGATGACCTTCAACGACAACTCAATCGCCGAGACCTCGTTCCAGCTGCAGCGCACCGACGACGGTGCGACTTGGAACACGGTCGCGACGCTGACGTCGCCGCTCGATCTCGCGAACACGACGGCACCGGGTGTGTCACTGGCTGACCCGACCTCGCCGAACAGCGGCGTTTACGGCTATCGCGTGGCGGCGGTCAACACGGTTGGCTACGGGGCGGAGTTCCCGAGCATGAGCGTCCAGTCGGTAGCGCCGCCAACGCCGCTCTACACGGCGACCGCCAACAAGCCGGCCGCCCCGACGAATCTGGTCGCCACCCTCGCGACGTCACAGGTCAACCTGACCTGGCGGGACAACGCGAGCAACGAGAACGGGTTCTACGTCCTGCGCTCGGTCAACGGTGGGACCTTCACGCGAGTAGGCACGGCGCCGCGGAGGAACAACACCGGCAACGTGAGCTGGACCGACGCGACGGTGACGCCGGGGAACTCGTATCGCTACCAGGTCGTCGCCTTCAACGGCGCCGGCAGTTCGGCGGTGTCGAACACGGCGGGACCTGTCAGCGTGTCCGCGTTGCCTGCGGTTCCGACCAATGTCAAGGCGGCCAACGGCACGGCGGGTGGGACTCGCACCGCGGGCCTGACCTGGACGGCGGTGACGGGCGCGACCAGCTACAGCATCCGCTGGTCGAACAGCTTCACGATGACGCCTGCCACCCAGGTCAACAACGTGACCTCGGGCCAGCAGATCAACGTGGGGAATCCGACGCGCACGGTGTACATGCAGGTCCGGGCCAACAACGCAGTCGGCTCCAGTGCCTGGGCACCCACCATCGCCCCGGTGGCGGTGAGCGCGCAGTAGCCTGACCGCAACCCTCTGAACGGGGAGGGGAGAGATCCCTTCCCCGTTTTTTTTGCGGAGCGTGTTTCTTCTCGATCGCGGCTGGGTGAGTATCTCCAGGTCGCGCAACCCGCGTTGCCCCAAGCCGCCCGGCGCGTCCTTGTGTGCCCCGTGTGGAGAGCGCCCCTGACGAGGCGGAGTTTCAGGCACCGGGTGACGGGGTCTTGCCGAGCCAAGCGCGGCGGGCGCGGATCGCACTGGGCCCGCGGCCCGGCGGGGCAAGTTGGAGGCCGTTTGTCTTTCTAGCCAGGATTCTTGTTTGACCAGGAGCCGTTCGCCGTCCGATGTGTCCATTCAATTTGTCGATGATCCGAGCCTTCCCGTCCTTCCTTGTACTGGCCCTGGTCGCGGGGCTATGCCTGAACGGGTGCAGCGGGGAGGAATCGGCCACGGTGACCGAGCCGCGTCAGGAGAGCGCCCTCGAGCACGCCGCGAAGCACCTCGACCCGGCGTACGTGTGCCCGATGCATCCGCAGGTGGCGAGCGCGGAGCCGGGACGCTGTCCGCTGTGCGGGATGGACCTGGTCGCGAAGCCCGCGGAGGCGGAGCCGTCGGTCGAGGCGTCTCCCGCCGTGAATATCCCGGGCGCCGTGGTCAACCAGCTCGGAGTGCGGACTGCCGCGGTGCGCCGGGGTAACCTCACGCGGCACGTCGAGGCAGCCGGTACCTTCCTGGGCGGCGTCTCGCGGACCTATCGACCGGCCAACCGCGCGTCCGACCCCAGCCCGGGGGGCTCCACCTCGTTCGTCATCACGCAGGTGTTCGAGCGCGAAGCGCCTTGGGTTCGCCCCGGGCAGGCGGCACGTGTGCGCTTCCCAACCCTGGGCGCACGGGAATGGCGGGGGACGGTGTCGAATATCGAGAGCCAGATCAACCCGCTGACCCGAACCCTGCAGTTTCGCGTGTCCGTCGACCTGGAGGGCGACTCTGTTCCAGGCGGGATGTCCGCTCTCGTGACGCTGGAGGTGGACCCACTGGCGAACGTGCTGTTGGTCCCGCGCCAAGCCGTGATCGTGACCGGGGCGGGCGCGCGCGTCATCGTCGCACACGAGGGCGGTCGCTTTGAGCAACGGCGGGTGCAGGCGCAGGACCTGGGCGAGGACGAGATTGCGATTCACGCCGGTCTGGCTGAGGGCGAGCAGGTCGTCGTCTCGTCCCAGTTCCTGCTCGACTCGGAGGCGAACCTCCAGGCCGGGCTCAGCCGTCTGAGCGGCGGCGAACCCGGTCCGGCCGAGGCGGCGATGCACGCAGGCGAGCCGCCCGAGGGGGCGGTGGTGGTCGTTCCGTCGCACGCCGGCACGATGTCCGAGACGCCCATGCCGGGAGGGGAGACGCCGACGCCCGCCCCGGTCATGCCTCACGACGTTGATCCCGAGGGGGCGATGCAGTGATCGAGCGTGTCGTTCGCTGGTCCATCCACAATCGCTTCCTGGTCCTCGTCGCCACGGCGCTGGTCGTGGCGTGGGGCCTCTACGCCCTGCGCAGCATGCCGCTGGATGCCATACCAGACCTGTCCGACTTGCAGGTCATCGTCAAGACCACCTATCCGGGCCAGGCTCCACAAGTCGTCGAGGACCAGGTGACCTACCCGATCACCACGGCGCTGCGCGCCGTTACCGGCGCGGTCGCGGTGCGCGGCTACTCGATGTACGGGGACTCGTACGTGTACGTCATTTTCCGCGACGGCACCGACCCCTACTGGGCCCGCTCGCGGGTGCTTGAGCTGCTCAACCAGGTCACCTCCCGGCTGCCGGCGGCGGCTCGGCCCGAGCTCGGGCCCGACGCGACGGCGGTCGGGTGGGTCTACCAGTACGCCCTGGTGGACCGCACGGGCCAGCACGACCTGGCTCAGCTCCGGAGCCTGCAGGACTGGTTCCTGAAGTACGAGCTGCAGTCGCTCCCGGGGGTCTCGGAGGTCGCCACCGTGGGCGGCATGGTCAAGCAGTACCAGGTGGTGATCGACCCGAGCGTGCTGCGGTCTTACGACCTCCCGCTCATGACGCTGATGCAGGCGATTCAGCGCTCCAACGGAGAGGCGGGCGCCGGGGCGCTGGAGATGGCCGAGGCGCGCTACATGATCCGCGTCGCCGGCTACCTGAAGGGGATCGAGGACCTGCGACTGGTTCCGCTGTCCATCGAGGAGGGACTCCCCGTGGGGATGGACATGGGAACACGGAGCGCGGCGTCCCCCGAGGCCGTGCGCACCGTCTTCCGCCTCGGCGACATCGCCGACGTGCGCCTGGGCCCGCAGATGCGCGAGGGCATCGCGGAGCTCGATGGGCAGGGGGAGGTGGTGGGCGGGATCGTGCTGATGCGCCCCGGGGGGAATGCGCTGACGACGATCGCGGCGGTCAAGGACAAGCTGGCCGAGCTGCAGAAGGGACTGCCGGAGGGTGTGGAGGTCGTGCCGGTCTACGATCGCTCGGGGCTCATCCACCGGGCCATCGACACCCTGAACAGCCGACTGCTGGAGGAGTTCGTCATCGTCGCCCTGGTGTGCGCGCTCTTCCTGTGGCACATCCGCTCCGCGCTGGTGGTCATCCTGACCCTGCCGATCGGCATCCTGGCGGCTTTGGGCGTGATGCAGTGGCAGGGAATCAGCGCCAACATCATGTCCCTCGGCGGCATCGCCATCGCCATTGGCGCCATGGTGGACGCCGCCATCGTGATGATCGAGAACCTGCACAAGCACATCGAGCGCGAGCCGCTCACCAGCGCCAACCGGTGGGCTGTGGTGGAACGAGCCGCCATTGAGGTGGGGCCGGCCCTGTTCCTGTCCCTCCTCATCATCACCCTGAGCTTCCTGCCGGTGCTGGCGCTCCAGGGGGAGGAGGGCCGGCTGTTCTCGCCGCTGGCCTACACCAAGACCTATGCGATGGCGGCGGCGGCGCTGCTCTCCATCACCCTGGTGCCGGTCCTGCTGGGACTCCTCGTGCGGGGACGCATCCGCCCGGAGCAAGAGAACCCCATCAACCGCGGGCTCATGGCGGCCTACAGGCCGCTGCTCGACCTGGCGCTGCGCAAGCCTCGCCTGGTGCTGATCCTGGCGCTGGGGCTTACCCTGGTCTCCGCCTGGCCGGCGCTGCGGCTCGGCTCGGAGTTCATGCCGGAGCTGGACGAGGGCGACCTGCTCTACATGCCGACCACCTTCCCGGGGATCGCCCCCGACAAGGCGCGCCAGCTCCTGCAGCAGACCGACCGCCTGATCCTCTCGGTGCCCGAGGTGGCGCGGGTGTTCGGCAAGGTGGGTCGGGCGGAGACGGCCACGGACCCAGCGCCCATGGAGATGATCGAGACCACCATCCAGCTCAAGCCTCGCGACCAGTGGCGTCCCGGCATGACCATCGACGGCATCAAGGCCGAGCTGGAGCGTACCGTGCAGCTTCCCGGCCTCACCAACTCCTGGCTGATGCCCATCAATGCCCGGCTGCAGATGCTGTCCACCGGCATCAAGACCCCGGTCGGGGTCAAGATCGCCGGTCCGGATCTGGGCGTGATCCAACGCATCGGCGAGCAGGTGGAGCAGGTGCTGTCCGAGCTTCCGGAGACCCGCTCGGTCTTCGCCGAGCGGGTCTCCGCGGGCCGCTACATCGAGATTACTCCCGACCGGATGGCGATGGGCAAGGTCGGCCTGACGGTGACCGACACCCAGGCGATCGTCGCCAGTGCGGTTGGGGGCATGAACCTGACGGAGGTGGTGGAAGGGCGCGAGCGCTACCCCGTGAGCCTGCGCTACGCCCCAGAGACCCGGGATTCGGTCGAGAAGCTCAAGCGCCTGCCGATCGTGGTCGACAGCCGCGGCACCCAGGTCCCCTTGGAGGCCGTCGCGTCGATCGAGGTGGTCGAGGGGCCGGACATGATCCGCACCGAGGACGCCCGCCTCACCGGCTGGGTCTACGTGGACGTCCAGGACCGCGACGTCGGTTCCTACGTCGCGCAGGCGCGGCAGGCAGTGGCGGATCAGGTACTCTTGCCGCCGGGCTACTCCATTAACTGGTCCGGCGCCTACGAGCACTGGGAGCGGGCGAAGGAGCGACTTTGGCTGGTGGTGCCGCTTACCCTGGCCGTCATCCTGATACTGCTGTACCTCAATTTCCGCAGCGCAATGGGCACCCTAATCATCCTCGCGACCCTGCCGCTTGGGCTGATCGGCGGTTTCTGGCTCATGTACATGCTCGGCTACCACCTCTCGGTGGCGGCCGCGATCGGCTTCATCGCCCTCGGCGGCGTGGCGGTGGAGATCGGGGTGGTGATGATGCTCTATCTCGACCGCGCCCTAGAACGTCGCCGAGAGGCACGGGGGGCGGCGGGCCTGACGCGGGGCGACGTGAGGGACGCGGTGGTGGAGGGCGCGCTGCTGCGGCTGCGGCCGGTCACCATGACCAAGGTGGCGATCATCGCGGCCCTGCTGCCGATCATGTTCGGCAGCGGCGCCGGCTCCGAGGCGATGCAGCGCATCGCCGCGCCCGTCGTCGGCGGGATGCTGAGCGTCGCGATTCTCACACTCGCGGTGATCCCGGCGGCATACCTGCTATGGAAGTCGAGCGGCCTCCGCCCTTAAGCCCGAGTCCCCTGTTCGATCGTAAGCTTCTTGCTCAAAACGAGAAGGGCTTGCCCTGTTCCGCGAAAACCAGGTCGAGACCGAGATCGTTAGCCTCGATGACCTCATGCCTGATGACATCGCGCGCGGCGGGTCCGGATTGGAGCGTGGGTTTTATGTGGGTGATGATCAAGGTGAGTCCTTCCAGCGCCCCATCGGGCGCGTGGGGATCGGTCAGCTCGGCGAGCTGCCGCAGCGCCTTGAACAGCCACGCCGGGGTGAGGTGAGAGTAGAGCAGGTCGTCGGGGCGGGCGTTGCGGTAGGACGCCTCGATGAAAATCCCGCGCAGCAGGCGATCCCGAATCAGCGGGGCGATCGCCTTCCAGAGCGAAAGGGTCTTGTCTGAGCTCTCCACCTTGTCCGGCCCTGTATCCCCCATGTAGAGCGCGAAGGAACCCCCGGCCTCGATCAGGAAGGCGGTCGAGTTCCCGTCATAGGCCCGATGCGTGAGCGGGAACGCGGTGACCTTCATCTCGGTACCCGGGATGGTTTCGGGCCTTCTTTCGGTCAAGGCGATGTATCGATACTGACCCAGGCAAGGTTCGGTGCCTTGATCCGCGAAATTCGGCCAGGTCTTCCAGTTGAACAGGTGGTCGCGCAGGTCGTCGATGATGCCTTGCGTGGCGAGTATGGGTTTCTGGCTGTCCTCCGGGGAGACGATTGCGAGACCGGCAACGTGGTCGAGATAGGTGTGGGTGATCAGGTACGCCCGGACGTGGTTGCGGAGAACGTAACCCTCCGCGCTCAAGTCGGTCTCCCCCGTGGCGAGGTCGGCAAAGGCGCCCCCGCGAACAGCGGCTTCGAGCCCCTTCCAGACGGTCCCCGCATCCAGACACGCAAAGGCGTCGGAGCCGTGCGGGGCGAGCAGGTATGCGGAAAGGTTGCCCTCGTTAAGGCCGCCGTTCACGCCCAGGGGGACGCAGATGAACTTGGGTGGGGATGAGATCATGGTTGTGGTTGCGTTGTGTCGGAGCTCTGAACCAGCGTGAAAACGGCCAGCCGAAACAACCCGCCGCCGTCTCCGTGGCACGGCGGAGCGGTTTACGCGAAAACAGGGTCTCCATGACAAGTCGAGGGCGATGGCCGTGAGTGCACTGCCACCTTCGTCCGCTGGGCTGTGCGGGAGGGGCCGCGCTCCGGGATAGGGTCTCGTCCTGCGCGTCCCCGGGGGTTTCAGCTTTCACGCACAGCGAAAACTCTTCATGTCCCGCATCGCGAATACTAGCCAAGATTCGGAAAAAACACGCGCGCGATTGTTGTGGTTTCGTCTTGACCGCCCGAAAACCGGCTCGTTGCCAGGTGCGCCGCCACACCCGCGGATGTGTTCCTCGGCGGATGGGATCATCGGGCTGGAACGGGTGGCGGCGAAGCCTTGTTTGTCCGGATGGATTGCGGGGGCCGGTCTGCTGCTCGACAAGGGCAAAAACACCGTCCGCGCCGCTTATCCGAGAGCTATTCCCTTATGTGGATCAATGTTTTTAGAAAAGATAGCGAAACCCGCTTGTAAAAAGTCTTCTCTTGTGGTTTGTTTCCACTGCAGAATAAAAAGATAGAGGAATGCCCGCGAGTGGCGGCGCCTAAGGCGTCTGTCTGAATTCCCGGGGGGGAGACATGTCCAATCTCAGCAGTGTCAGGCCACGCCCGTTGGTCGGAAGAATGTCGTCAGCGGATGGATCCCCGGTTGTCGTCAAGGTTGGCGCGCGCGATGCAATTTCGAACCTCGTTCGACTGCTTCTGACGATCAGCCAGGAGCTTGAGAAACGGCACTCCGAGGCAGAGCTTCTTCTCCGTGCGACCCGCAGCGTAAATGCCGGGGCGACCATGCCGGAGATGCTCGATTCCGTGTACGAGGCCTTCCGCGAGGTCATTCCCTACGATCGAATCGGCTTCGCGCTGCTGGAGGAGGAAAACTCCCTGGTTCGGTTGATCTGGGTGCGTTCAGAAACGCGTGTAGAGCGCTTGAAGCCGGGCCATGCAGCCCGTCTTGAGGACAGCTCGCTCGAAGAGATACTCGGCACGGGCCGCCCTCGCGTCCTGAACGACCTGAAAGAGTACCTGCTGGCCCATCCCGGATCGGACTCGACCCGGCGCATCGTCGAAGACGGTATGCGTTCCAATCTGACGTGCCCTCTGTCGGCCGGGGGGAAGCCGCTCGGGTTCCTGTTCTTTTCGAGCCGCAAACCCGACACCTACCGCGACGCGCACGTCAATGTCTATCTCCAGGTGGCGGGCCTGCTGGGCGTGGTGGTCGAGAAGACGCGACTCTGCGAGATCGCCTCGCGCGAGCGCGAGCGCGCGGAGCGCTGGGTACCGAAGGCATTGCCGGTCGTCGACGTCGACCGCTCCTACTGGCGATCGCAGAATGTTGCCGACAGCTTCGATCTGGCCACGGTGCTGTTCGCCGATCTCGTGGACTTCACGAATTGGTCGTCGCGGATGGCGCCCAAGGAGATCGCCTGCCTCCTGAACGAGATCTTCCTCGAGTTCGACGACCTCACGGATCGGTTTGGCGTCGAGAAGATCAAGACGTCCGGAGACTGCTACGTCGCGGCGGCCGGGATTCCGCTTCCCCGCGACGATCACGCGGAGGCCGCGGCCGAGATGGCGCTGGCGATGCTCGAGGCGATGCCGGGCTTTCGGACGCCGGACGGAACCCCGGTCCAGCTGCGTGTCGGCATTCATTCGGGGCCGCTCGTCGCCGGTGTCATCGGCCGCAAGAAGTTCACCTACGATATCTGGGGTAACACGGTCAACGTCGCCAGCCGGATCGAGACCCAGGGTCTTCCAGGCCAGGTCAACGTCTCGGCCAGGACCTACGAGTTCCTCAAGCAGAAGTACCGTCTCGATGCCCGCGGGCGGGTCGACCTGAAGGGTGAGGGCAGCGTGGAGACCTACCTGCTCAAGGCGCGCAGGTGACGAGCATCGCCGGATAAGGACCTGCCGGTCCTCTTCGCGCCAGGCATCGGGCCCCGGCAGCCGGTGCGGCCCGGCTACTCCCCCCATACCCGCAGGCTGAGCGTCCGTTCGCGGGGTCCGTCGAGCTCCACCAGCAGTACCGACTGCCAGCGTCCCAATTCAAGCTTCCCGGCCACGATGGGGATTATCTCGGAACTCCCCATGAGCATGGCCAGCAGATGGGCGTGGGCGTTCCTGGGCTCGTCCGGCGGGCAGTCGCGCAAATGGATGTCGTTGTGCAGATAGGGCGCGTCCGCCGGTGCCAGGTCGGCGAGAAACCGGCGCGTGTCCGCGAGCAACCGCTCCTCGTTCTCGTTGATGGTTACCGCGGTGGTGGTATGGCGCGAGGTCACGGTGACGAACCCGGACTCAACGCCGCTTTCCGCCGCCAGCTCGTTAATCTCGGGCGTGACGTCCACAAGCGCGATCCCGTTACCGGTGCGCATCCGTAGGCAGCGATAAACCGTCTTCATGGTGACGCGGCTATGCCTTCATCGCTTCCCGGTGCGCAGCAGCCCAGGGCGTATCATCCATGCCAGCCTCCATTCACTCCCCTCGCCGCGCTCCAGGCAGACCAGGCTCCCCGGCTCGAATGAGACCAACTCGCGCTGCGCGGATCCCGTCACCAGCAGGGAGACCAGCCTGCCCATGAAGGGCTGGTGGCCGACGAGCAGCATATCCAGGTCCCAGTGCCGGATCTCGTCCGCGACCGGTTCCACCGCGTCCGCCGGTGCGAGGCCGGGGTGCGCATGTGGCTTCGCAGCCGGCATCGGGCCAGACGCAAGAATGGCCGCCGTCTGCTCTGCCCTCGTCTTGCCGCTGTGCAAGGTCCGCGCGAACTGAACCCCCGCTCCGGCGAGGAAGTCCGCCAGGCGCTCGATGTCGGCACGCCCCTCGGGGCTGAGTGGCCGGTCGGGGTCTGCCTCCTTCGGCAGCGCGAGTCCGTGCTGGACGAGATACAGGTGCATTGGTCAATGCTTCCCACGGTGGTGGCTTGACCGCAGCATGCCCGCCCTATGCCGAGCAATCAAGCGGCGGCTCGTGCCGTTTCTGCTCAGCGTCGGCATTCCGTGAAGGTGCGCCGCTGGCAGATCTCGCATACCGATCTGTCGAGCTTCTGGTAGATCGCGTGGATGGCGGCTTGCTTCGACTGGAAGACATTTCTGGCTCCAGTGGCGTCCAAGCAGCCGCAGCGCTCCAGCGCCTCCCAGAGGCCCTGTTTCACGTTGATGAGGTAGAACCCACCACCGTCTCGCTTGCGCCGTTCTGCCTCCTTGGCGAGCGCGCCTCCGCCCTGGAGATCGACGAAGTTGATGCCGCTGGCGATGACCGCCAGATGCTTCTGCTCCGGGCACTCGGAGCGAATGCGGTCGAAGGTCTGCTCGACGTGGTTGACCGAGCCGAAGAACACGGAGCCGTCGATGCGGATGATCCGGAGCTGGGGGCACTGGGATACGTCCGGGTCACTGGACAGGGCCCGGTTGGGCAGGCGCGGGTCCGGCGCCATTGTGACGATACGCGGTTTGGAAGTCCGCTCGAGATAGAGCACCAGGGACAGCAGCACGCCGGCGAAGATGGCGAACTCCAACTCCAGGAACAGGGCGGAGAAGAAGGTGACCGCCAGGACCGCGGTCTCCCGCTTCGAGGCATGCAGGATATGGGCGATCTCCTTGAAGTCGATCAGTCCCCAGGCGACCAGGAACAGCACGCCGGCCATCGCGGCCTTGGGCAGGTAGCTTGCGAGCGGCGCGACCAGCAGCACGATGGCCATCAACATGAAGCCCGCGAAAACGGCAGCGAGCGGGGTACGCGCGCCGGCCTCGAAGTTGACGCCGCTGCGGTTGAAGGAGCCGGTCGCGACGTAGCCGGAGAAGAATGACCCGGCGATGTTCGACAGCCCTTGGCCGATGAATTCCTGGTTGCCGTCGATGCGGTAGCCGCCCCGGGCGGCGAGGGAGCGGCCGATGGACACTGCCTCGGTGAGCGCGAACAGGGTTACTGCCAGCGCCGAGGGGGCCAGGTGCTTGATGTGGTCGAGCGTCAGAGCCGGGGCGGACAGGGGCGGCAGGCTGGCGGGCAGGGCCCCAACGGTCGCAACGCCCGCCGCCTCGGCGCCGATCAGCAGGTCCAGCGCCACCGCCACCAGGCTTCCGCCCACCATTGCCGCGATCATGTAGGGGATGCGCGGCAGCCAGCGTCTGACGGCAATGCCGATCAAGAGCGTTGCGACGGCGACTGCGGTGGCGCTGGGATTGACCTCGGTGGCGTGATGGCCGAACTGGATCAGGATTTCGTGGAAGTGTCCACCGCTGTCCATCTCCACGCCGAAGAAGTGCTTGAGCTGCTTGGCGGCGATCAGCAGGGCCGCCCCGGCCGTGAAGCCCACGACCACGGAGTGCGAGATGAAGTTGACGAGCGCGCCCATGCGGGCCAGACCCAGGGCCAGCTCCATGACCCCGACCATGAAGGTGAGGGTCAGGGCGAGGGTCACGTAGTCCGGCGTCCCGGGTACGGCGAGCAGCGAGAGGGAAGAGAAGAGCACGACCGAGGCGGCGGTGGTAGGTCCGGAGACCAGATGCCGCGAGGATCCGAAGAAGGCGGCGACGATGGCAGGCACCATGCCCGCGTAGAGGCCGTACTCGGGGGGCATGCCGGCGATGGTGGCAAAGGCGACGCCCTGGGGAAGGACCACGATCGCGCCAGTGATGGCGGCCGTCAGATCGGCCTTGATCTCGGCGCGCCCCACGCCGGGCAGCCAGGTCAGGAAAGGCATCAGCCAAGACCAGCGTGGGGATCTCAGTGTCGTTCGCATCGCGTGGGAACCTCTGCGGAAGGTAGCTGCAGTCGGACTTCATTCTCAAACGCTCGCGCGTCTGAAGATAGTGTCACATCCCTGTGCCACGGAAAGCGCGGAATCAATCAGCGCGTCGCCAATGTTGCTCGTGCCCAACGGAGCCTGGGGTCGTTGTGCGCGGCGAGATGCTTGGCCGGGGCAGTGCGCAAACGGCACGGCGGCCTTGCCTCGCCTGCCGCCGCCAGAAATGGGGCGACATCAGGACCAGGACCGTGAACACCTCCAGGCGGCCGAGGAGCATCGCGACGGCGCTTACCGGCTTGCCGAAGTCGCTGACGAACTAGAAATTGTACGCTGCGGTGCGGAGTCCCGGGCCGCGGTTGTTCACGCAGGTGGCCACCGCGGAGAAGGCGGAGACCTTGTTCAGGCCGACGTGGATCACGGGCATGACCGACAAGACAAAGGCGGGCATGTAAACCGCGAAAAAGCCCAGATGCTCTGCGTCAGGCGCTCGCAGACCACGCGGCGGCCGAACCGATGGGGCTGGAAGGCGTGGGGGTGAATGAGCCGGCGTACCTCCAACGCCGCTTGGCACACCAGCAACAGTACCCGCGTCACCTTCATGCCCCGGGAGTGGAGCCGCCGCAGCCTCCCACGAAGCTGATCAGGATCAGCAAGAATGGAAGCATCTCCGGCCAATGGGAGAAATCGACGGTGCCGAACCCGCTGCTGGTGACGACCGAGAGGACCTCGAACGTGGCGTCCCTCGGGCTCGGACGCCATTGCTCCTAGCCTCCTTGCAGCCGCATTACCAGCCCGACAAACAGGGTCACGGCGAGCACGAACAAGAGCAAGGTACGCGCCTCCGCGTCCCACAGCCAAAAGCAATGGGTTCCGGCGCAGCAGGAACGCACAGTGGACGCCGAAATTGATGGCGGCAAGCAACATGAGAATGATGCCCACCGCCTCCACCTCCGCGCCGTGCCGGCCGAACCGCAAGAACCAAGAGATCGATGTCTGAAGCGCCCCGCACCGATCGAGTTTCGACCGCTTGCGGGGTCCGCCGCCGGGTCAGCGACTGCCTTGCGGCAGATTGAGCAGGATGAGCTCGATCTCCTCGGTGATCTCCTCCTGGCGCACAATGTTGCGGCGCAGCGTCAGCTCCCGGGTGCGGTCGTCGACCCGCCCGAGCGCGCCGTCGAGATGCCGCACGCGCTGCCTGTGCTCCGCCATCAGCGAGCTGTACAGCAGCTCGTGGAGGACGGCGAAGAGATAGTGCTCGATCAGCAATGCCAGGAACCGCTCCGCCGGCAGGTTCAAGCGCGGCGGGAAGGGGTGCGCCCGGCCGTCGCTCTCCGGGAGCGGCTGAAAGGGTGGCAGCACGGACACCGACACGACCCGTTCGGCCTCGGCATCCCAATGCAGGACCGTCAGGCTCAGCTCGTCTTCCTGCGCGCTCAGCCGATTGAGGGTCTGCACCAGTTGGCCCAGGACAGTCGGGACCTCCTCGGCGGCGCTCGCCCCGGTTACCCGCTCGACCAGACGTGGGTCCTGCGCGAGCGACATGGCCAGCTTGGTGCCGACGGCGATCAACAGCGGGTGCTCGTCCCGCACCGAGCGGTGTTCCTGTTCCAGGGAGCGCAGGACGGCCTCGTTGAAGCTGCCGCAAAATCCGCGCTCGGCACCGATCAGCACGTACAGGGCGGTGCCGCCTCGCACTGGCTGCAGCGAGGCGGGGTGGTGCTCGAGGAAGTCGCGCGCGGCGGCGTCGATACCCGCGACGACGAGGCGCTGGCTCTCGAGAAAGCGCGCCAGCTTGCGCGTCTCCAGGTAGGACAGGTTCTTCATCGAGCGCATGATCTTGCCGATGTCGGCGAGGGCCTCGATCCGCGCATCGATGTCATGCCGGCGGCTCATCGGGACCCCGGGGTTCGGCCTGGAGCCAGCCACGCACCGCGGCTACCCAAGTGTTGCGGGGGTCCTCGAGCGTCAGCGCGCTGGCGCCGACGCCCTCGCGCAACCGCGACAGGCGCGGCGGCAGTTGGCCGGGCGGGACCTCGTCGAGCAGGCCCTCGTTGAAGGCGACCAGCAATGCGAGCTGGCAGCGGATGGGCAGCGGCTCCAGCCGGTCCTGCTGCAACAGCTCCCGCAGCAGGGCGCCGCGCTTGAGCTGGCGCTCCATCCCAGCCTCCAGGCGTGCGCCGAAGCGGGTGAAGACCTCCAGATCCAGGAACTGGAGATAGTCGAGCTTCATGCGCCCCGCCTCCTGCTTGATGGCGGGAGGCTGGGCCTTGCCGCCGATGCGCGAGACCGAGCGCGCGATGTCGATGGCCGGCAGGAAGCCGGCGGAGAACAGCGCCTGGTCGAGGTAGATCTGGCCGTCCGTGATCGAGATCAGATTGGTGGGGATGTAGGAGGCGATCTCCCCGAGGCGGGTATCGACGATGGCGAGCGCGGTCATGCTTCCGCCGCCCTCCGCGGCCGACAGGCAGGTGGCGCGTTCGAGCAGCTTGGCGTGGAGGAAGAAGATGTCGCCGGGGTACGCCTCGCGTCCCGGCGGGCGCCGCAGTAGGAGCGACAGCTCGCGGTAAGCCTGGGCGTGGGTGCTGAGATCGTCGTACACCACCAGGGCGTCCTGCCCTCGCGCCATCCAGTGCTCCGCGACCGCGCAGCCGGCGAAAGGGGCGAGATACTTCAGGCCGGGCAGGGCGCTGGCGTCGCCGACCACCAGGGTCGTGTAGTCCATGGCGCCGTGCTTGGAGAGCAGCTCGATGGTGGTCACCACCGAGGAGCGCCTCTGGCCGATCAGCACGTAGACGCAGCGCACGCCCGAGGCGGCCTGATTGATGATGGTGTCGATGCCGATCGCGCTGCGGCCGAGTCCCTTGTCCCCGACGATCAGCTGGCGCTGCCCGCGTCCAATGGGGATCATGCTGTCGATGATCGTGATTCCGGTGTACAGCGGCTCATGGACGAAGTCGCGCCGGACCATGGGCGGGGAGGCGATGTCCAGCGGCTGGCGCGCGCGGCATTCGGGCGGCGGCAGGCCGTCCAGCGCGGTGCCGAGGGGGTCAACCACGCGGCCAAGCAGGGCGTCTCCAGTAGGAATGTTGACCTGATGACCCGTGAGGAAGACCGGGGTGCCGGCGGTGAGCGCCTGGGTCTGATGCAGCAGCACCGCGCCGACCAGGTCGCGCTCCAGATCGAACACGATCCCCCGGCTGCCGTCGCCGAATTGCAGGATCTCCTCCACCGCGGCCGAGGGCAGACCGCGAATCCAGGCGATACCGTCCCCCAAGGACACCACCGCGCCCTGTTCGGTCACCCGCAGGCGGGGACGATAGCTCTCGACCCAGGCTGCCTGGCGCGCGAGGGGCCGGTCGCGATGTGCCGCGGGGCTGTCGCTCACCGCGCGGCCTCCGCGAAGTAGCGGAGCTCGTCGCGCAGGTTGGCGCGCATGATCAGCGCTCCGGCGTCGATCCGTATGCCCGCGATCAGCCCTGGGTCCTCGGCGAACCGGCAGCGCACCTCCGTATCCGCTGCCCTGCTCAGGGCCGACTCGAGGTCGGCGCGCTGGGCGTCGCGCAGGACATGGGCGCTGAGCACCCGCAGCGCACCGGCATCCTCCCGCGCGGCGGCGGCCAGCGCCTTTCGATGGTCGTCGCTCAGCGATGCCAGGTCCTCCACCGCCAGTGCGACCAGCCTGGCCTCCAATGCCTGGTCGGCGACCCGCGATAGGAGTTTGGCGGCGAAGCCGGCGGCGAGGGTCAGCGCCGCTTCCTCGCTCCGGCGCTCGGCCTCGTCGCGCCGCCGCTCGTCCAGGCTGTCCTCCCGCTCGCGCCGGCGCCCGAGCTCCTGTTCCAGCTCCTCGAGGCGGCGAGCGCGTTCCGCACCCATTTCCTGCTCCAGGTTTACGCGCGTGCTCGCGCGTTCCTGCTCCCACTGCTGCTGGCGCGCCTCGTAGTCCGCGCGCAGGCGATTGGCCTCCGCGCGGCGGGCGTCGGCCTCGGCGAGCACCGCCTCAACACGCTCCCGCCGGCGTTCGATGGCCGCCTTGACCGGCGCGTACAGGAAGCGCTTCAGGATCCAGACCAGGATCAGGAAGTTGACGACTTCCAGCAGAAAGGTCGACCAGTCGAGCCCCATCGCTGTCTCCTCGACCTGCGGCCTACTTGAGCAGGTATTCCAGCAGCGGGTTGCGGAACAGGATGATGAGCACGATGACCAGGCAGTAGATGGCCAGGGACTCGATCATGGCGAGGCCGATGAACAAGGTGCGCATGATCGAGCGCTCCGCCTCCGGCTGCCGGGCGAGCGCATCCAGGGCCTGACTGATGGCGCGCCCCATGGCGATCGCCGGGAGCATCACCCCGAGGGCGATGGCCAGCGCCGCCGCCACCGTGGATCCGAGCACTACCCAGGTCATGTCGGTCATTGTCTACTCCTCATCCGGGATCTTGCCGGCTTCGGGCTGTCGCGTCTGAATGGCGCTGGCGATGTAGATCAAGGCCAGCATACCGAAGATGTAGGCCTGTACCAGGGCCTCGACGATGTGCAGCATCAGAATGGGTATCGGCACCAGCAGCCCGCCGACCCAGACCAGCAGCAGGGCCACCAGCTCCAGGCTCATCATGTTGCCGAAGAGGCGCACCGCCAGCGCCAGGGTGCGCGTGATCTCGCCGATGATGTGAAAAGGGAGCAGGATCGGACTCGGCGTCAGATAGTGCCTGAGATAGCCCCGCAGCCCCTGGGCCCGGATGCCGAACCAGTGCACCGAGAGAAACACCAGCAGCGCAAGCGCCGCGGTTGCGGAGGGGTCGCGGGTGGGGGAGTGCAGACCCGGGATCAGGCCCACCAGGTTGGCGACCACCAGGAATATCCAGAGGGTCATGACGAAAGGCAGCACCATGTCCGCGTGATGCGGCAGGACCTGCCGAACGGCGTCCTCCATGCTGGCATGGACCCCCTCGACCGCGGTCTGCGGCAGGCCCGGCGACGAGCGGAGCCTGGTTCCCAGGTACCAGCAGGCGAGCCACAGACCGAGCATGATCAGCCAGGTGGTGAGCACCGTGTCCCGGATGACGACGGGCCCGACCTGAAACAGGGCGTGCGCGAAGACCTGATCCTGTCCCATTCGCTACTCCCGGCCGCGGATCAGGAAATAGACGTTGAAGGCCCCGATCACCAGGCCAAGAAAGAGCAGGCTAAGGGTCCAGCGCATGGAGTAGCCCTCGCTCATCGCGTCCAGCCAGTGCCCGAGATAGGCGCCGGCGACCACCGGCAGCACGAAGACCAGGCCGAGGGTTCCGAGGTAGACGGTCTGCACCAGGAGGCCCTCGCGCTCGCGCTCGGCCTTCCGCATGCGCCGCGCGTCCCGCTCGACCCGGCACCGCAGTTCCCGCTCGTTCCGGGGTCCGGTCACAGCCGCACCTCACCCCCGCGGCCCATCTCCCACAGCCGCTTCAGCATCTCCTCCTCGAGCCGCTGGAGGCTCCGCTGAATCGCCTCGAGATCCTTCTCCTCGGCGGCCAATCGATCCATGAGCTGGCCGCTGATGCGCCCGTAATCGGTGTCCCGGAAATAGCGCCGCGTGCTCAGGATGAGCTGATCGTCGGCGAAGTAGACCAGCGCCCCAGGCAGCGCGAGGTATTCCCAGGGACTGGCCTCCCGGCGGAAGCGGGCCAGCCCGAAGACCAGGGAGGTCATGAAGCGCTCGTGCCCCGCCAGCAGACCGAACGACCCGCTCTCGTCGACGCCGACGAAGGACCCCACGTCGTCTATCTGCTCGTGGCCCCGGGAGTCCTGCAGGCGCAGCACGAAGGTCCTCACGCGGTGCCCCCCCGCATGCCGCCGCGCATGTAGCAGGCGTCCTCGGGCGTAGCGTCGTAATCGCCATGCAGAAAGCCCGCGCAGTCTGCCAGGGTGGTATCGAGTGGCACGCTAACCCCATCGATGCCGGTATGGGCGGCGGTCACGTGGAAGGGTTGGGTCAGATAGCGCTGGAGCTTGCGCGCGCGCATCACGATCTGCTGGTCGCGTTGCGAGAGCTCCGACATGCCGAGCATGGCGATCACGTCCTCCAGCTCCCGGTAGCGGGCGAGGTGCTCGCGCACCCCCTCAGCGATCCCATAGTGGCGATCGCCCAGCACGTGGCGGTCCATCAGCTTGCTGCCGGAGGCGAGCGGGTCCACGGCCGGATAGATCCCCTTGCCGGCTTGGCCGCGTGCCAGCACCACGGTGGTGTCGAGGTGGCTGAGGATTGCGCCGACGGCGGGATCGGTCATGTCGTCCGCCGGCACGTAAACCGCCTGCACCGAGGTCACGGCGCCGGTGCGGCTGGAGCTGATCCGGTCCTCGATCTCGGCGACCTCGGTGTCCAGCGTCGGCTGGTAGCCCACCGCCGAGGGCATGCGCCCGAGCAGGCTGGAGATCTCGCTGCCCGCCTGCACGAAGCGGAACACGTTGTCCATCAGGAACAGGACCTCCGTGCCCAGGGTGTCGCGCAGGTACTCCGCGTAGGTGAGCGCGGCGTGCCCGACCCGGAACCGCACGCCGGGCGACTCGTCCATCTCGCCAAAGACCAGCAGGGACTTTTCCCTGACCCCGGCATTCCCCAGTTCGTGCCAAAGCTCGTGGCCCTCGCGAATGCGCTCTCCCACCCCGGCGAAGACCGAGACGCCGCGATGCAAGGCGACGATGGCGTGCATGAACTCCATCACCAGCACCGTCTTGCCGACTCCGGCGCCGCCGAACAGCCCGGTCTTGCCGCCGCGCACGAAGGGACAGAGCAGGTCGATCACCTTGATGCCCGTCTCCAGGATCTCGCTCGGGGCCATCGTCTCGTCGAGCCGCAGGGGTTGCCCCCGGATGTCGCGGTGCTGTTCCGCCGCGAGGGGAGGGCCCCCGTCCAGGGGCTCGCCAAACATGTTGAGCGCCCGACCCAGGCAGCCCGGGCTCACCGGCACGTGGACCGGCGCGCCTGTGTCGAAAACCGGCATGGCGCGGGTCAAACCGGCGGTGCGATGCAGGGTGATGGCGCGCACCCGGCGCCGGTCCAGGTGCTGATGGACCTCGAACCAGTAGGTCTCCGCATCGACGCGCGCGAACAGGGCCTGCCGCAGCGGGGGGAGCCGGTCACAGTCGATGATCACCACCGGCCCGTGCACCTCATCCACCTGGCCGATCGGCTCGAAGGGGTTGGTGGATACAGTGATCGAGGACTGCGCGCGCATGTTCACGGGGGACGGCGGGCGGGTGGCGATCCGTCCGAGTGCGCCAACAACCCTCTGCAACCTGGATCACCGCGGCCCCGGTGTCCTTGGGGTACGACTGACCTGAGACGCTGATCATTGACCATCCAGCCCAAGATCAGCAGCGGCAAGCCAACCAGGAAGCGTGGTTCTTGGTTGGCTTCTCTTTCAAACGCTTACGCGCCTGAAAACGGCGTCACATCCCTGTGCCGCGGCAAGAGCCGAATGGGTCAGCGCTTTCCCTAAACATAGCCCCAGCCGCGGCGCATGTGTAGGGGCGCGCTTCTCCGGGTCCCCGCGCATCCGGCACCAAGCGGGCGCACGGACCCGTGACCAAGCCAGCGCCGCCGCAAGATGGTTTCAGGCGTCTTCGGCAGGTTTCCCCGTCTCCTTGTCGATGGGCATCAGGTCCATCCTGGTCGCGCCCAGGTCGAGGGCGACGGTGCTGGCCACGTAGATGGACGAGTAGGTGCCGACGACGATGCCGATGATCAGGGCGAGGGAGAAACCGTAGAGCAGGGGGCCGCCGAAGATGAACATGGCGATCACCACCATCAGCGTGGTGCCGGAGGTGATGGCGGAGCGCGACATGGTCTGGTTCACGGAGGCGTTGACCACTTCCCGGGGCGAGCTCTTGCGCATCCTGCGGAAGTTCTCCCGGATGCGATCGAAGATGACGATGGTGTCGTTCACCGAGTAGCCCACCACGGCAAGGATGGCGGCGAGCACGGTGAGGTCGAACTCCGTCCCGGTCAGGGAAAAGTAGCCCAGGGTCAGCACCGGGTCGTGCACAGTAGCGGCCAGCGCGCCGATGGCGAAGCGCCGTTCGAAGCGCAGCCAGATGTAGATGGCGATGCCGCCGAGGGCGATCAGCACGGCGAGCCCGCCGTTTTCCACCAACTCCCCGCCGACCTGGGCGCCGACGATCTCGACGCGCCTTACCTCGGGAACCGGCCCCGATCCGTCCTTGAAGGCCTCGACCACCTGGTCCTGGATGCGGACCTTGTCGATCTCGGCCTTGGGCGGAATGCGCGCCAGTACGTCACGGTCGGTGCCGAAGTGCTGGATGGTGGAGATCGTGATTCCCGCGTCGCGGAGGTGGCGAGCGACGTAGGCGGTCTCGACCGCTTCCGGGAAGCCCATCTCCACCAGGGTCCCGCCGGTGAAGTCGATGCCGAAGTTCAGTCCCCGGAATCCGAGTGAAAGAAATGAGACCAGGATGGCCACAACGGAGAGGGTATAGGCGGCCCTGCGTTTGGCCACGAAATCGATGTGCAATGGTTTGGGAAACAGGTCCACTGGGGTTGAGCCTCCAGGTAACGACGTCGATGTCCCTTGCCGCGGGTCGGAGCGGGATGCTGCCGGCCGAACGCGGCGCCTGTCAGGTCAGTGGAGAGGCTCTGTATGTGGAAACGGGCCGGGGCGAACGTGCTTCGGTCGGAACCTTGAGCGCTTCCGTATCCGGCTCGGGATCGGCATCGGGGCGATGACCGGGGAGCCGCGGTAACGAGGAGGGGTGGGGTTAGGAACGGCGGTTCACATCGCTGCCCATACAGTCGGACGCAATCTGCCTGGCGCGCGGATCATACGCCCGTCACCCCGCCGCCGCAAGACGCTTGAAGGTCCCGTATGATGCGCAAACTCCTTCTCGTTTGCCTGACGGCCCGCTGCGGGGAAAAACCATGCGCATCTTCAGCAAGCACTATCATCCGCCCGGGACTGAGCCCGGCACGCTCAGGTCGGTAACGGCCGGGGCGCCTTTCAGCATCAAGCTCGTCGACTTCTCCCACGGCGAGTACGAGGAGAAGACGCTGGCGAGGGTGGCCGATTGCCGCCCCTTTCTCGAGCGCGCCACCACCACCTGGATCCACGTCCAGGGCAGCGCGCCGCCGGCGATTCTGTACGAGCTGGGCGATTTGCTCAATCTGCACCTGCTTGCGCTCGAGGACGTCTTGAACAAGGGCCAGCGGGCGAAGGCGGAGGAGTACGAGGAGCAGGTCTTCGTGGTGATGCAGCTGCCCGTGCTCAGCCGGGGGGATCGGGTGGTGACGGAGCAGATCAGCCTGTTCGTCGGCGAGGGGTTCCTGGTGAGCTTCTGCGGCGCGGAGGCCGATCCCTTCGATCTGGTTCGCGACCGGCTCCGGCGCCAAGTGGGCGCGATCCGGCGGCGCAAGAGCGACTATCTGCTCTATGCCCTGGTCGACAGCATCGTTGACGAGGCGTTCCCCCTGCTCGAGACCTACGGCGAGCGTATCGAGGCCCTGGAGGACGAACTGCTGGCACGCCCGGATCAGGATACCCTCACCCGCATCCACCACGCCCGTCGGGACCTGCTCTTGATGCGCCGGACGCTCTGGCCCCAGCGGGAGGTGCTCGCCCACCTCTACCGCGGGGAGTGCGCCTGCATCGAGGCGGAAACGCGCCTCTTCCTGCGCGACTGCTACGATCACGCGGTGCAGATCCTGGACTTCGTCGAGAGCTACCGCGACATGACCTCGAGCATGCTCGAGGTCTATCTCTCGAGCGTCAGCAACCGCCTGAACGAGTCCATGCGGGTGCTGACGGTGATCGCCACCATCTTCATCCCCTTGACGTTCATCGCCGGGGTCTACGGAATGAATTTCGGCGCCAACACCGCGAGCTGGTGGGCCATGCCGGAACTGCGCTGGGCCTACGGCTACCCCGCGGTGTGGCTGGTGATGATCCTGATCGCGGCCGGGCTGCTGTACGCATTCAAGCGCCGCAACTGGTTCTGAGGCCTTTTGTCGCCGTTCAGCGCCTGGCGGGGATGCGGAAGGCGCGCAGCAGCGCGATGGTCCAATAGCCCGAGTAGACGAGGAAGACGACCAGGCCGGACAGGAAAAAACCCTCGTTGAGTCGCACCGGCTGGGACAGGTTGGCGCTGATCGTCAGCAGGCCGGTGAAGAACAGGAACAGGAAGAGGGCGGTGCCGAACTGCCACATCCTCTCGCGCATGATCTGTACCGCCCGCTCCTTGTTCTCGGGGGTGAGCCAATAGTCCCGGTTCGGCAGGCTGATCCAGCGAGCTGGGATGCGCTCGAGGAGCCAGGGCGATAAGTAGATGGAGCAGAACAGCAGCAGGTTGACGCCCGCCATCAGGAGTGCGTTGGCATTCGTCGAACCCCATCCATCGGCCGCGCCGCCGGCGCCGAAGTGGATGGCCACCCGCTCCGGAAGTACCTGCGTCGAGACGATGGCGAGGACGAGGTTTGCTACGAAGCTGGCGATGAAGGCCGAACGCACCTGTCGTCTCCCGCGTGTCGCTGATCTCGATGCAGTGTAACAACCTTTGCCGTTCAGCCCACCCGCCCTGAGAGCAGCGTCTTGCTCGGGTGTGTACCCCCGGCTTTTGCTGTAGCATTCCATGGTTCCGAAGGGGTTGGCGCGCGGTTCCACCTGCCGCGCCGCCCCGGTGTTTGCTCACTGCTCGGCAGGGGACGGATGGGGTCTCTGGCGGGTCTCAATCCGGGGGAACAACGAAATGCATCCTTGGCTCAAGAGCCTCCCTTGCGCCCTGTTCTGTCTGCTCACCGGGTGGCCGCTTGCGGTCCCCGCCGATGAGTCCAGGGTTCACATCTACAACTGGAACGACTATTTCGCCGAGGACACCCTTTCCGGCTTCCAGGAGCGCACCGGCATCCGACCGGTGCTCGACGTCTACGACAGCAACGAGATCCTGGAGGCCAAGCTGCTCGCGGGCAGCAGCGGCTACGATCTGGTCTTCCCCACCGCGCGGCCGTTCGGCGCGCGCCACGTCAAGGCGGGCATCTACCGCGCGCTGGACAAGGGCAAGTTGCCGGGGATGGGGGACCTGGATCCGGAGATCATGAAGTCCCTGCAGGACATCGATCCCGGCAACCAGTATCTCGTCCCTTACATGTGGGGCACCACCGGGCTCGGTATCAATTCGGCAAAGGTACGGGCCGCGCTGGGCGCCGAGCCGGAAGCAAGCTGGGCCCTGATCTTCGACCCCGTGCAGGCGCAGAAGCTCGCCGGCTGCGGCATCGCCCTCCTCGACGACCCCACCGAGGTCTACTCGGCGGCCCTGGCCTACCTGGGCAAGGACCCCAACAGCCTCGCCCAGGAAGACCTGGATGCCGCAACCGAGCTCCTCAAGCAGGTCCATCCCCACATCCGCTACTTCCATTCGTCCCAGTACATCAGCGACCTGGCCAACGGCGAAATCTGCGTGGCCCTCGGCTACTCGGGGGACGTGCTCCAGGCTCAGGCCAATGCCGAGGAGGCGGCCAATCGGGTGGAGGTGGATTACCTGATACCGAAAGAGGGCGCCGTGCTCTGGACTGATGTCGTCGCCATTCCCAAGGACGCCCCGAATCCGGAGGCGGCGCATGCCTTCATCGAGTACCTGCTCGACCCCAAGGTGATCGCCGCGGTTTCCAACCATGTCTACTACGCGAACCCCAACACGGGCTCCCAGCCTCATCTCGACGAGGCGTTGCGCTCCGACCCGGCGATCTACCCTTCTCCGGAGGTTCGGGCGCGCCTGTTCGTGAACGCCGAGCGCAGCGACAGGGAACTGCGCAGCCTCAACCGCCTGTGGACCCGGCTCAAGGCCAATCGCTAACGAGCGCGCAGCGGGGGCTCCCGGAGTGACCGCATCCGCCGAGCATCCCCTGGAGCCGTGGCAGGACCCCAAGGCGCTGCCCTACGTGCGCATCGAGCGGGTCACCCGCAAGTACGGCGATGTCTACGCGGTCGACGACCTGAGCCTGGACATCTTCCAGGGCGAGTTCTTCTCCCTCCTGGGCAGCTCGGGCTGCGGCAAGACCACCCTGCTGCGGATACTCGCGGGGCTGGAACGTCCGACGGCCGGCCGCGTCTGGATCGACGGCTCGGACGTGACGGACATCCCCCCGCATCGCCGTCCGGTGAACATGATGTTCCAGTCCTACGCCCTGTTCCCCCACATGAGCGTGGAGCGCAACGTGGAGTTCGGCCTGCGGCAGGATCGGCTGCCGCGTGCCGAGCGCACGGAGCGGGTCGGGGAGATGCTGGAGCTGCTGCAGATCGCGGAGCTGCGCAGGCGCCGGCCCCACCAGCTCTCCGGCGGCCAGCGCCAGCGGGTCGCCCTGGCGCGGGCGCTGGCCAAGCACCCCAAGCTGCTGCTCCTCGACGAGCCCCTCGGCGCGCTGGACAAGAAACTGCGCGAGCACACCCAGTTCGAGCTGGTGAACCTGCAGGAGAAGCTCGGCATCACCTTTGTCACCGTCACCCACGACCAGGAAGAGGCGATGACCATGTCCAGCCGCATCGCGGTGATGGAGGCGGGGCGCATCGTCCAGGTCGACACCCCGACGGCCATCTACGAATACCCGAGCTCCCGCTTCGTGGCGGGGTTCATCGGCTCGGTCAACCTGTTCGAGGGCAAGGTGACGAGGCGTGAGGGCGACGAGGTGCTGGTGCAGGGCGCCGCCGGCCTGACCATGCGCATGCGCTGCCTGCAGCCCCTGGCCATCGGCACCCCGGTAACGGTCGCGGTGCGCCCCGAGAAGCTGCGGCAGCGCGAGAGCGGAGACGCGGACGGGGTGAACCAGCTGCGCGGGGTGGTGGAGGACATCGCCTACCTGGGCGGCGTCTCCATCTATCACGTGCGCGTGTCCCCGGGCCTGTTGGTCGAGATGACGCAGGCCAACATTCACCCTCGCACCGAGCAGGCGCTGACCTGGGGGCAGGAGGTGGCAATGGAGTGGAGCCCCGCCAGCGGCGTGGTCCTCACCGAGTGAGCCGCCTTGGCTGAGCTCCGCGACAGGTTACCAGCGGCGGCTCCGGGGCGTTCCCGGCGGTGGAGCAGGCTCGCCAACATCGGCATTCCCTATGCCTGGCTGTCGCTGTTCTTCCTGCTGCCCTTCGTCATCGTGCTGGAGATCAGCCTGGCGGAGCCGGTGCTCGGACAGCCGCCCTACTCGGCGCTGTGGGAGTGGGTGGAGGACTCAGCCCTGCAGATCCGGCTGAATCTCGCCAACTACCTGCTGGTCGCCGGCGACGCCCTGTACCTGTCCGCGTTCCTGAGTTCGCTGTGGATCGCGCTGGTTTGCACCCTGCTGTGCCTCCTGATCGGCTATCCCATGGCCTACGCCATCGCCAGCGCTCCGGATCGCTGGCGCGTGCCGCTCCTGATGCTGATCGTGCTGCCGTTCTGGACTTCCTTCCTGATCCGGGTCTACGCCTGGATCGGCATCCTCAAGACCAACGGTCTGCTGAACAGCCTGCTGCTGTGGCTCGGACTGATCGACCAGCCGCTCGCCATGCTGCACACGCCGCTCGCGGTCTACATCGGCATCGTCTACTCCTATCTGCCGTTCATGATTCTGCCCCTGTACGCCAACCTCACACGGTTGGACCGCAGGCTGCTCGAGGCCGCAGCGGACCTGGGCTGCCGTCCGGCGCGCGCATTCGTGCGCGTGACCCTGCCGCTCTCCCTGCCCGGGATCATCGCCGGCAGCATGCTGGTCTTCATTCCGGCGGTGGGGGAGTTCGTCATTCCGGATCTGCTCGGTGGGCCCGACACCCTCATGGTGGGGCGCATGCTGTGGACCGAGTTCTTCTCCAACAAGGACTGGCCGCTGGCCTCGGCGCTCGCCATCGTCCTGCTCTCGGTGCTGGTGGTGCCCTTCGTCGCCATGCAGCGTTGGCAGGTGCGGATCGAGGGGGAAGATCATTGAGCGGGACGCGCGGCGCGGGGCATGGAGGCGACGACGATGCGTAGACGCGGCTGGCCCCTCTACACGGTGCTCGCATTCGGCTACGCCTTCCTCTATGTGCCGGTGATCCTGCTCGTGGTCTATTCCTTCAACGCCTCCCGCCTGGTCACCGTGTGGGGGGGCTTCTCCACCAAGTGGTACGCGGCGCTGCTAGAGAACCAGCAGTTGCTCGATGCCGCCTGGCTCAGCGTGCGCATCGCCGCGGTCAACGCCACGGTCGCGGTGGTGTTGGGCACCCTGGCCGCGAACGCCCTCGTGCGTCACGGGCGATTTCGTGGGCGCACCGGATTCGACCTGCTGCTGACCGCGCCTCTGGTGATGCCGGACGTGATCATCGGCCTCTCCCTGCTGCTCCTGTTCGTGGCCATGCAGCAGGCCATCGGTTGGCCCGACGGGCGCGGCTTCACGACCATCGCCATCGCCCACATCACCTTCAGCATGGCCTACGTCGCGGTCGTGGTGAAGTCCCGCCTCGGGCAGATGGACCGTTCCCTGGAAGAGGCCGCGATGGATCTGGGAGCGCGGCCGTTCACCGTCTATCTGCGCATCACGCTGCCGCTGATCGCGCCGGCCCTGCTCTCGGGCTGGCTGCTCGCCTTTACCCTGTCCCTGGATGACCTGGTCATCGCCAGCTTCGTCGCCGGTCCTGGCTCCACGACGCTGCCGATGGTGGTCTACTCCAGCGTGCGCATGGGGGTGTCGCCCCAGATCAACGCCCTAGCGAGCCTGATCGTGCTGTTCGTCAGCCTTGCCGTCATCGTCGCGGGTCTGGCCATGAGCCGCCGTGGGGCGGGCCGATAGCGGACCGCGTTCTGGCGAAGCGCCGCGGCTGGAGAGGGGATCGCGCCGGTCAGCCGCTGGCGTGGCGGGCGAGAAACTTGTCCAGCTCGTTGGCGAAGGCCCGGCGATCGCTTTGGCTCAGTGCCGGTGGACCGCCGGTGTTTACGCCGCTCGCGCGCAGGGTGTCCATGAAGTCGCGCATGGTCAGGCGCGCCTTGATGGTGTCGGCCGAGAAGCGTTCGCCGCGCGGGGCAAGCGCATGTCCTCCCTTGCCGATCACCTCCGCGGCCAGTGGGATGTCGCTCGTGATCACCAGATCCCCGGCGCCCAATCTCTTGACGATCTCGTTGTCAGCAACGTCGAACCCCGAGCGTACCTGAAGGGACTTGATAAAGCGCGAAGGGGGTACGCGCACGGGCTGATTCGCGACCAGGGTCACCTCCACCTCCGTGCGTTCCGCGGCCTTGAACAGGATTTCCTTGATCACGCCGGGGCAGGCGTCGGCATCGACCCAGATTCTCATCGCGCGTTACTCTTGGTGTTGGCTGCTCAGCCGGATCGTCGGCTTCGGAGGGCCGCGCCCCGCACCGGGGATGGCTTAATCGGCGGCATTCCGGGCGCCGAAGAATTCGGCCATTCCCAGCAGGGTGAAGGCCCTGGTCGTCGAGGCGAAGAAGGCGCTGTAGGTCGACAGCAGGAACATGTCCCCGATCAGCCTGCGCGGATCATCGCCCCAGATCCGGTAAGGCCCGTAGCACAGCTCGTACATCCCGAAGTTTCCCGTCAGATACAGTGCCAGTGATGCGATCCCGAGCCCAAAGGCGAGCCAGGCCTGGCGTCGTACCGGCGCGAAGTTGCCTACGTCGTATCTGTGCCGCCTGCCGAACGTCGACACGACGACGAACAAGGTGACCAGGGTAGCGATGGCGGTCACCAGCTCGGGCGAGAAGTATTGAAACGCGCCGGACCCGGGTGGTTCGTCGTAGAAGCCGCCGATCGGGATGATGCGCATCAGCTCGTTGGACAGCGGAAAAAAGACGGACACGCCCGCGAGCATGCCCCACAGGTCCTGAACGAAGGCGAAAAACGCCCGAAACTCCTCGATGGTATCCGTGCCGCTGTCTGGATGCCCCATCCCGTTAGCTCCAAAGATTCCGCCCGCTTTCGATTCTCTCACAATGTCTGGACTCCGCGGCCTTGCCGTGAGGGTCCGGGCTCGGCTGCTCGGCGCTGGGCCGTGCCTCATTGCCGCCGTGCTGCGAAGTTTTCGCAACCCGGTCCTACGGTCCGGGCTCGACACCGTGCGAGGGTGGCGCCGCATTCGCGGCTTGTTCCGGCTCGGCCTTGGCCAGCAGGAAGTACACCTCGGAGTTGAGAGCGGCCCCGAGAACAGGGAACGGGCTGAACCACCTCTTTCTGATCCGGAAGTGATCTTGAAGCAGGCGCTCGAGGGCCCGATAGTCGAAGCCGAGGTGGTGGAAGTGGTAGGGGACGCCGGGAGCGATCTCCGCGGCGGGGCGCGCGGTCGGGGGGCGCCCGAACGCCGAGGCGGCGACGTTGCGGGGAGATGCGTCGAAGTCCCCGTAGCGGCGCCACATTCGAAACATCCCCTTGAACAGCGCGGGCAGGAACAGCTCGTGGGGGACGCCGATCACCGCACGACCGTCCGGCTTCAACAGCCGATGAATCTCGGCAACGGCATGGATCGTCTCGTCCGCCGGCAGGTGCTCGAAGACCTCCAGGCAGAACACGTAGTCGAAGGTCCCCGACGCGACCGGCTCCAGGCTGTCCGCGAAAGCCACCCGGTCGAGCCCCGCAAGCTTTGCCCTCGCCTCCGCCATGAGGGCGGGGGTCGGCTCGAAAACGGTCGCCTCGAGAGGCGTATCGGCGGCGAGCTGGCGGACCAGCTCGCCGTCACCCGCGCCGAAGTCCAGGATGCGGAGACGTTCGTCCCCACGCGGATGCCGCAGCACCGAGCGGACGTCGGAGAAACGGCGCCGCTGCAGCCAACGCTTGACCGGGTTGCGGTCGCTGATCGTGAGCTCGGCGTAGGCCATGGCGTGGATTCGTCCTCAGGCAAGCGCTGCTCAAGTCAGCGCTTGAAAACAAAGCGATACAAGAAACGAGCTGCTTGGGTGGCGCGCTGATTATGGCCGGAATGGGCAAGGATCAGCGCCTTTAGGACACGCAGCACCGGCCCTGGACCGGATAAGCCAGGCGCCCCGCCGAGCGCCCTCTTGAGCCTGCTACCGCTTGGAGTTGATGTCGATGACATCACCCCTCCCGGATTGTCCGCGCCGGACCTCTTTGACAGGGGAGAGAAGGTGGGGCGACACGTTCCATCTTTGACCGGCATCGGTCAGCACGGTAACCGCTTTCTTGTTGTATTTGACCAAGATGCCAACTTGCCGATCTCTCCCCGGAGGTTGGAAGCTGACTTGCTGGCCGACTTCGAATTGCAGCATTTCGGCATGGGCATGCAGTGATTCGAGGAACTTCAGACGAGCGACGATGCGTCGATTCAGGCGCAGCAACCCATCTTCCGTTAAATGATCTATGTCGATATCCATTGGGAGATCTCCGGGGACCTGGCTCCTTCCGTGAATGCCGCGATGAATCTGGCGTGGGATGGCAGATAATCGGCATCTGCCTAACGGCACAATTGAGTGGCGGCGTAGCGAAGCAAGCGGTCCATTTCAAATTGCCTCAGTACGTGGCCATGCTCGCGAGCATTGGCTGTAGTTCATGCGGGGCCCTCCCGTCGCGATTCAATGTCACCGGCCAGGGCTGTGCGCAGAGCGCTGCAACGCTTTCGTATCGCGTCGTAGTGTTCGTCGGAGATTAGCCCAGTCTTATACATGCGAAGAATCTCGGCAAGCTCATCTTGGAGGGGGCTGTATGCATGCCGGTGAGCCGAACGAGACAGATACATTCCGCCCTTTTCGAAGTACCAAGTTCTCAATGATTCGCTAAAGCCAAGCAGTTGTTCATATGTGACACCGATGGCCCTCGGCCATTTCGGAAGAAGCGCGGTGGTCCGCCAGAGTTCGTTATACACCTCGATTCGTCGCTTTCTCAGATCAAGGTCGATGTCTTGCGCGAGTTTCTGCGACTGAGCAATCCGTTCGGCCCAGACTTTCCCCAACCAAGCCGCGAGGGCGGCGATTATTGCGGCGGTGCCGCCAGCAGCGCTGATCACGGTTGCAATGACTTCCAATGGTGACATGTCTATTTCCTCCCGCTGCCATAGGACAATCTACCACCGGGGTTAATGGCGCCTAGAGTTAAGCAGTAAAGGGGTCAGGTCTTTCCTCTCTCCCTTGATCTGTACTGACTTTCCGCGCGGACAGTCTCGCTGACGCGCGAGTGGTCCCGCTTGAACGGAGCATTAAAAGGCACCTCGCCAATTGGCGCCGTCAATTCGCTCGGCACGGCTGCCCCTCGTATTCGTGTCGATTCAACACATACTGGCTTCCGTTCCAGCGTTCGACGGGAAAGCAGAAGCCAAGTCCGCCTATCTGAATATCCGGCCAACCACCCACCCCGGTTGTG
>CAYNBI010000030.1:0-37280 GCA_964395315.1 uncultured Chromatiaceae bacterium
CTAACGCCTAACGCCTAACGCCTAACGCCTAACGCCTAACGCCTAACGCCTAACGTTTGCGTTAACCAGCAGACGTATGAGCGACTGCGAATACGGCTGTCTGCGTTGAACGCATCGTTAAATCAAGCCTCACTCCTGTGTAGAACAACGTCCTGTCCGCGGCCTTCTACCCGAGAACACGACCAATGCTGAAAAATCGGTCGTCTCCTGAAGGAAACGACTTGTCTGGATTAACTTCGTTATCCTGCAAGACTTTTCCTTCAGGTAGTAACATAATTTTCCCTATTTTTCAGCTTTTTATTTTGAGTCTCGGGTTCTTAATAGACGCTTTGGGATGGGTGAAGAATTAGCGGCCGGATTTAACGTGTTCTAGCTTGCGTTAGGATGATAAGGTTCTAGACTGAATGCAGTATAGTCCAAAAGTATCCTAACGATGCCTCACCCTGTCCGGTCGCGCGCGCGTCGTGAAGACGGTTCCCCGTCCAACTGGGACAGGTACCTGGATCTCCTCGCCAAGAGGGGCGTTCCGCAGAGATTCCATCGCTGGTACGTGCGCAGGGTGGAGGAGTTTCTGAAGGCGGTCCGCCCCGATTCGCTGAAGCAAATTACCGCAGACCAGGTCACCGGGTATCTTCAACAGGCATCCACGCGGCAGGGACTTGCCGGTTGGCAGTTTCGCCAGGCCGTGGACGCACTGCAAATGCTTCTGATCGATCTCGCGCAGGCCCCAGCGGGAAAGTCGGTGGACTGGGACTACTGGAAAGAGGCCAGCGCTTCTCTCCCGGAGGACCATCCCACCACGGCGAGGTCGCTGCCGCCCGGCACCGGCCCGCGCTTCGCCGACGCGGTGGAGTCGTTTCCGGTATTGGAGACGCTGGCGCGCACCATTCGCTCGATGCAGTATTCGATCCGCACCGAACAATCCTACGTTGCTTGGTGCCACCGCTTCCTCCGCTTTTGCGGCGCGACTGATCCCGGCACGCTCGGGCGTGAGGACGTTCAGCGGTTCCTCAGCCACCTGGCGGTGGATCGCGCCGTTTCCAGCAAGACCCAGAGCCTGGCCTACAACGCGGTCGCTTTCCTGTTCAAGCAGGTGCTTGAGCGCCCGTTGGAGGACGTGCGTTTCGCCAGGACCAAGCGGTCCGATCGGCTGCCGGTGGTGCTGAGCCGAGACGAAGCGCGGCGGCTGCTCGATCAGCTCGATGGCACCTTCGGTCTGATGGCCCGGCTGATGTACGGCACCGGGATGCGCCTGATGGAGTGCGTGCGCCTGCGGGTGGGGGACCTGGACTTCGATCGCGGGCTGATCGTGGTGAGAGACGGCAAGGGCGGCAAGGACCGGGTCGTGCCCTTGCCGGCGCGGCTGTGCGAGCCGCTGGAAGCACATCTGCGGCGTGTCAGGGATCAGCACGCGGCGGATCGGGACGCGGGCGGCGGTTCCGCCTACCTGCCGGACGCGCTGGCGCGCAAGTACCCCAACGCCCCGCGTGAATGGATCTGGCAGTACGTTTTTCCGAGCAGCCGCTTGTCGCAGGACCCCAAGACGGGGCAGATCAGGCGCCACCATCTGCATGAGTCCTCGCTGCAGCGGGCGATCAAGGCGGCGGGGCAGAAAGCGGACATCCCCAAGCGGGTCAACAGCCACGCCCTGCGCCACTCCTTCGCGACGCATCTGCTGGAGGCGGGCTACGACATCCGCACCGTCCAGGAACTGCTGGGGCATGCCGACGTCTCCACCACCATGATCTATACCCACGTCATGAACCGGCCCGGCGTGATGCCGGTGCGCAGTCCGATCGATTCCATGTGAGCATCGACCGGTTCAGCCCCGCCGCGCGGCACTGGTTCGAGCAGAACTTCTCAGCCCCCACCCAGGCCCAGGCCCTGGGCTGGCCGGTGATCGCCTCGGGCCGGCATGCGCTCGTCACCGCCCCCACCGGGAGCGGCAAGACCCTCGCCGCCTTCCTCTGGAGCATCGACCGCCTTTGCCGCGAGGGGGAGGACGAGGGCGCGGGCGTGCGCGTGCTCTACGTCTCCCCCCTCAAGGCCCTGGTCTACGACATCGAGCGCAACCTGCGCGCGCCCCTCGCCGGCATCGCCCGCGCGGCGGAGGCGCTGGGCCAGCCGCTGCGGCTGCCGAGCGTGGCGGTGCGCACCGGTGATACCCCGCAGCGGGAGCGCCAGCGCCAGCTCAGGGAGCCCCCGGAGATCCTGGTCACCACGCCCGAGTCCCTGTACCTGATCCTGGGCTCCAGGGCGGCGGCGAACCTGGCCCGGGTCCACACCCTGATCGTGGACGAGGTGCACTCGCTGGCCCCGACCAAGCGCGGCGCCCATCTCGCCCTGTCCCTGGAACGGCTGGCGGCGCGGTGCCCGGCGGACCCCCAGCGCATCGGCCTGTCCGCCACCGTGCGTCCGCTCGACGAGGCGGCGCGCTTCCTCGGCGGCGACCGGCGGGTGGAGATCGTCGATGCGGCCGCGCCGCCGCTGCTGGACCTCAAGGTGGCCGTGCCGGTGCCCGACATGGCGCATCCCCCGCAGACGCCCGAGCAGCCCCGGGGCGGTCCCATCCTGGCCGAGCTCTACAGCCGGGAGGTGAGCCGTCCGCCGCAGGAGAAGGGGATGTGGTCGGCCATCTACCCGGCGCTGCTGGAGGAGATTCGCTCCAGCCGTTCGACCATCGTCTTCGTCAACAGCCGCGGCCTGTGCGAGCGCCTGTGCCAGCGCCTCAACGACCTGGCGGGGGAGGAGCTGGTGCGCGCCCATCACGGCAGCGTCTCCCACGAGCAGCGCGCCGAGATCGAGGACGGCCTCAAGCGCGGCAGCATCCGCGCCATCGTCGCCACCAGCTCCCTGGAGATGGGGATCGACATGGGGGCCGTGGACCGGGTGCTGCTGGTCGAGTCCCCGGGCTCGGTGGCCCGCGGGCTGCAGCGGGTGGGCCGCGCCGGGCACGGGGTGGGGGAGGTGAGCAGCGGGCGCATCTACCCCAAGTTCCGGGGCGACCTGCTGGAGTGCGCGGTCATCGCCGGGCGCATGCTGCGCGGCGAGCTGGAGCCCTTCCGCATGCCGCGCAACGCGCTGGACGTGCTCGCGCAGCAGGTCACGGCCCTGTGCTGCGAGGGGGAGCGGACGGTGGCGGAGATCCAGGCTCTCGTGACCCGCTCCGGCCCCTACCGCGAGCTGACCCGCGGCGCCCTGGAGGCGGTGCTGGACATGCTCTCCGGGCGCTACTTGTCGAGCGAGCTCGCGGAGCTGCGGCCGCTGCTCAGCTGGGACCGCGCCGCCGATCGCCTGAGCCCCCGCCGCGGCGCGCCCATGGTTGCGCGCCTCAACGCGGGCACCATCCCGGACCGGGGCACCTACGGCGTGCACCTGGGCGCCGACGGCCCCCGGATCGGGGAGCTGGACGAGGAGATGGTGTTCGAAACCAAGGCCGGCGACTGCATCCTGCTCGGGGCCAGCACCTGGCGTGTGGAGGAGATCACCCGCGACCGGGTCCTGGTCAGCCCTGCCCCCGGCGAGCCGGGCCGGCTGCCCTTCTGGCGGGGTGACGGCCCCGGGCGGCCCCTGGAGCTGGGATTCGCCCTCGGCGCCTTCTGCCGCCAGGTCGCGGCGCGCGGGGCCGCCGAGGCGGAGTCCTGGATCGCCGCCAACACCCCGCTGGACCCCGGGGCGGCGCGCAACCTTGCCGCCTACGTCCGCGAGCAGCGGGAGGCCACCGGGCAGGTGCCGAGCGACCGGGTCGTCGTCGTCGAGCGCTTCCGCGACGAGCTGGGCGATTGGCGGGTGTGCATCCTCTCGCCCTTCGGCGTCCGCGTCCACGCCCCCTGGGCCATGGCCCTGCAGCGTCACCTCGGGGCGCGCGAGGGCTTCGAGATCCAGGTCATGTACACCGACGACGGGATCGTGCTGCGCTTCGCCGACGGGGAGGACCTGCCGGCGCTGCCGGACCTGCTGCCGGACCCGGAGACCGTCGAGGACCAGGTCACCGAGCAGCTGGCCGACACTTCCCTGTTCGCCGGCCTGTTCCGCGAGAACGCCGCGCGCTCCCTGCTGACGCCCCGGCGCAGCGCCAAGGGCCGCCAGCCGCTGTGGGCGCAGCGCCTGAGGGCGCAGAACCTGCTCGCCGCCGTGCGCCGCTATCCGTCGTTCCCCATCGTCCTGGAGACCTACCGCCAGGCCCTGAGCGACGTCTTTGACCTTCCGGGCCTGCGGGACATCCTGGGTCGTATCCGCAGCCGCGCCATCCGGGTGCACGAGGCGGAGACCCGCAGCGCCTCGCCCTTCGCCCGCTCGCTGGTGTTCGCCTACGTCGCCGCCTACATCTACGAGCAGGACGCCCCGCTGGCCGAGCGGCGGGCCCAGGCGCTGACCCTGGATCGCGGGCTGCTCTCCGAGCTGCTGGGCCAGGCGGAGCTGCGGGAGCTGATCGACCCCGAGGTGCTCGACGAGCTGGAGCGGGAGCTGCAGCACCGGGTGGCGGAGCGCCGGGCGCGGGACCCGGACGAGCTGCACGACCTGCTGCGTCGGCTGGGGGATCTGGACGAGCCCGAGATCCGCGCCCGCTGCACCGCCGATCCGCGGCCCTGGCTCGCCGCCCTGGACGCCCAGCGCCGAGCGGTGCGGTTGCGGATCGCCGGCTCGGTGCGCTGGATCGCCGCCGAGGATGCGGGCCTTTACCGCGACGCCCTCGGCTGTGTCCCGCCGCCGGGCCTGCCGGACGGCTATGTCGCCCTCACCGACGCCCCGCTGGAGCACCTGCTGCGCCGCTATGCCCGCACGCGGGGGCCTTTTCCGGTGCGGGAGCCGGCGGCCCGCTATGCGCTGCGTCCGCCGCAGCTCGAGCCCGTGCTGCGACTGCTCGAGGCCCAGGGTGACCTGGTGCATGGGGAGATACGCCCCGGCGGGGCGGAACCAGAGTGGTGCGACGCGGAGGTGCTGCGGCGGCTGCGCAGGCGCACGCTGGCCCGGCTGCGCAGCGCGGTGGCCGCGGTGGATGCGGCCACCCTGGGGCGCTTCCTGCCCGCGTGGCACGGCATCGGTCAGGACCTCAGGGGCCGGGACCGGCTGATGGAGGCGGTCCTCCAGCTCGAAGGGCTGACGGTATCCTGGGCGCAACTGGATCGTGTGCTGTTACCCGCGCGTGTGCCCGGTTACCGCGGCGAGGACCTGGACATGCTCGCCGCCACCGGCCGCCTGGTCTGGATCGGACAGGGGGCGGCGGGACCGAGGGACGGGCGGATCGCCCTCTACCGGCGCGAGCGCGTCAGCGGTCTGTTCCAGCCCGCCCCGGACACCGAGCCCCTGGACGGCCTGCACGCGGTGCTCCTCGGGCACCTGCGGGCGCGGGGGGCCTGCTTTCTGATGGAGCTCGCGCAGGCCGCCGAGCATGCGGGCCTGGAGGTCCGCAGGGACGATTTCGAGGCCGCGTTGTGGGACCTGGTCTGGTCCGGACACATCACCAACGACACCTTCGCCCCCCTGCGCGGGCTGGCTGGTGGCGCCCGCTGGCGGCGGCGGGGCCGGGAGCCGGCGGTGGCCGGCGGGCGCTGGTCCTGTGTGCGCGATCTTCTGCGCCAGACCTCCGATACCGAGCGCCTGCTCGCCCGCGCCGAGATGCTGCTGGAGCGTTACGGGGTGCTCAGCCGGGAGGCGGCCCAGGCAGAGGGCCTGGCGGGCGGATTCGGGTCGATCTATCGCTTGCTGCGGGACATGGAGGAGGGCGGGAAGGTGCGCCGGGGATACTTCGTGGAGGGGCTGTCCGGGGCCCAGTTCGCGCTCGCCGGAGCGGTGGACCGGCTGCGCGGGGCGCGGATCGACGAGGTGCCGGTGGGTGGCTGGAGCGCCGAGGAGGTGCGGATCCTCTCCGCGGCTGATCCCGCCAATCCCTTCGGCGCGCTTCTCCCCTGGCCGGAGACGGGCGGCGGCAGCGCGCCCAAGCGCAGCAGCGGGGCCTGGGTCGTCCTGGTGGCGGGCCGGCCGGTGCTCTTTCTCGGCGCGGGGGGCGGGCAGCTCTCCACCTTTCCCGCGTGCATCACCGAGGAGGGGGGAGAGCTGGACCTCGCGCTCTCCGCGCTGCCTGCTGTCCCCCGCACCGGCCGCGGGCGCATGCTGATTCGCAAGATCGACGGGTTGCCCGCCCTAGAGTCACCCCTGCGCGAACGCCTGCTCGGCGTGGGATTCGAGCCCGATTACGACGGGCTGCGGTGCGGGATTCCGCGCTGACGCGCGGTGGCTGTTTGTCTGCAGAGACGGCCCTGGCGACCAGGGCGCATCTCTCTTGGCTCGACTTCGTCCCTATCGGCCGGCCTGGGTGACCCGGTGTTCCCCCGACGGGGAACGCCGGACCGACTGGAGGCGGGACACCGTCTGCAAGGCGCGAGCGGCGGACTCCGCGTCGACGTTGAACTGGGGCTCGGCATCCGGTGCCGTGACGAGGTGGCACGGGCGGTCCGAGAATGTGGTCTGACCGTCGACCTCGCACTTGTAGAGGTTGACCGCCTGGGCCGACGTGGCGGCCAGGAAAAGGGCCGTGATGGGCAGTAGTCTCATGGTCTGGCGTCCGTTTCCGAAAAAAATTGCGCGTGACCTTCATCTCGCAAGAGCGGTGCCATTCGGGCGGCGCCGGTCCGCGAAGTGAGCGGGGGGTCACACCGCGACAGCCCCTGAGCGGGCGCGGAATCGTGCCGGGGCGCGAAAAGCTCAAGTAAAACGAGTGATTGACCGCAGCCGGTAAGATGTTGCGGGAGGCGCAGCAAGGTCAGGAATCGGGTGGGGTCGGCGGTGCCGCGCACGCGGTCCGGCGCTGAAAAGACGCGGCGGATCACCCCTCGTCGCCGCTGCCCGACATTGGCCCGCGCGGCCCTCTGTTGGCTCGACTCGAGCGCCTCCGCCTGCTCGTGCTCGGAGGCCGCCCGGATCGAAGCCGCCGCTCAGTCCAGCGTGTGCTGAAAGTCGATGCTGATGCGGTCCGCCGCCACGGGGCGGAAGCGGGCATCCGCGAATCTCCTGTGATCCGGGTGCTCGCGGTAGGAATCGATCACCGCCGGGTGGGCGAACCGCACCAGCCAGCAGTACCGATAGGCCGAGCCCTCCGTGACGCTGGCGCCCGTGATCACATGACGCACGCCGGGGATGGCGCCGAGCACCCGGCGTCCCTCGGCCATCATGTCGGCGGTCCCGGCGGCATCGGCGCTGGCGGTGTTGTAGACGATCAGATGCTCGACCTCGCGCCAGGGACGGCAGGCGGCCGCGACCTCTTCCGCCCGTCCGGCACCGCCCCAGAGTGCGATGCAGCGCTCGACCTCGGCGCGGATGGCGTCTTGGACGCCCTTGGTGAGATCGGTGTAGGAGCGGTTGTCGGCGATACTGGCGCTGGCGCGAATGGCCGTCCCGGCCGCATCCGCGAGCGCCGTGTAGTAGTTGATCTTGGCTACCCCGTTCTCGATCAGGCGCCGGAACTGCCCGTCGCTCAGGCCCGTTCCGCCGTGGATCACCAGGGGGATGCGGAGCTGTCCGTTGATCGCCGCCAGCCGATCGAAATCGAGCCGGGGTTCGCCCCGCATGCGCCCGTGGACGGTGCCTATGGACACCGCGAGGAAGTCGACCCCCGTCTCGCGGACGTAGCGCTCGGCCTCCTCGGGTGCCGTGTAGATGACCTCTCCCGGGTGGCGCTCCGCGTCCTCGCCTTCCACCCCGGCCACGTAGCCGATCTCCCCTTCCACCGGGATGCCGCAGGCGCGGGCCATCTCGACCACCGCGCGGGTGCGGGCGATGTTCTCCTGCAGAGGCTGGGTGGAGGCGTCCACCATGACGCCGTTGAATCCCTGACCGATGCCGCGCACTGCGGCCTCCAGGGAACTTCCATGGTCCAGGTGGATGGCGACTGGAACGCTCGCCCGCTCGGCGGCGGTCCGCACCGCGGGCATGATCAGATCCGGATCGAAGTAGGCGTAGTGGGACTCCGCGAGGCTGAGGATCACCGGCGCGCGCTGCTGTTCGGCGCCGGCGACGATGGCTTGGAGGAAGTCCAGGCTGACCAGATCGAAGGCCCCCACCGCGTACCCGTTGGCATAAGCGTGGCGGAGCATGTCCCCCATGTGTACCAGCATCTCGTCGTTCCTCGTTCAGTCTTCGAAGGCTGGATGCGCGCGGCTCAGAATTGGGCGTTGAGCGCCGCGTCCAGGGTGTCCCGCAAGCAAGGTGCCCGCAACGGAACCTGGCCGGAGAGTACAGGGAGCGACCGCATACTTGCTATTCGATATTTCAAATGGAAGATATAACAATACACTTATGGCTCTGACCCAACCGTTGGTCCAGACTCGTGCTCAGCGGTTCGGCGGCGGCTTACGATTCCCGCGGCCGCGGTGACGGGATGCGGCCCAGTCAACAAACCGGCTACAGGTCCAGCGCACTCTTGAACGTCTCCTTGCGTCAACTGCGGATTTTCGAGGCGGTGGCTCGCCAGTTGAGCTTTACCCGCGCCGCCGAGGCGCTGCACCTGACTCAGCCCGCGGTGTCGATGCAGGTGCGCCAGCTCGAGGACGAGGTGGGCCTGCCCCTATTCGAGAAGCTCGGCAAGCAGATCAGCCTCACCGAGGCGGGGCGGGAGCTCTACCATTACAGCCGCAGCATCAATCGCGCCCTGCAGGAGATGGAGGAGGTGGTCGAGGCCCTGAAGGGCGTGAGCCGAGGTCGCCTGTCGGTCGCGGTGGCGAGCACGGTGAACTACTTCGCGCCGCGCCTGCTGGCAGCGTTTCACCAACGCTACCCCGGCATCAGCCTGAAGCTCGACGTGACCAACCGGGAGCAGCTGGTGCGCCTGCTGGAGGCGAATGCGGTGGACATGGTCCTCATGGGCCAGCCCCCGGAGGCCGTGGACGTGGAGTCGGAGGCCTTCATGGAGAATCCGCTGGTGGTGGTCGCGCCGCCGGATCACCCACTGGCGGGTGGGCCTCATATCCCCCTCGCGCGGCTCGCGGAAGAGGTCTTCGTGATGCGTGAGCCCGGATCCGGCACCCGCCAGGCGATGGAGCGCTTCTTTGCCGAGCATGGTGTCGCCATCCGTCACGGCATGCAGATGACCCGCAACGAGGCCATCAAGCAGGCGGTGCGCGCCGGGCTCGGCCTGAGCGTCGTCTCCCTGCACACCATCGAGCTGGAGCTCGCGACCGGCAAGTTGGTGATCCTGGACGCGGAGGGCTTCCCGCTCGAGCGCCAGTGGTTCCTGGTCTATCGCCGAGGCAGGCGGCTATCCCCCGCCGCCCGCGCGTTCCGCGAGTTCGTGCTCGAAGAGGCGCCGCGGTTGGCCTGCCCGGTGTCGCGCACGGCGTCGGGCAAGGCGCATGCGGCCACGGATCGATAGGCGCCGCCCCCGTTCTTCCCGCAGCGCACAACTTCCTGCCGCTTCGAGTAGACTAACAGGCTATCCCCAGCTTTGATCGGTCCAGCGAATGCCCAAGCGTCCCGACCGCGAGCCGCATTCTGACGGCGGCGGCTTCCCCCTGTTGGCCTCCGTCGACGTGCCTGCCGACTTGCGCCTGCTTTCCGAGAACCAGCTCGGCGAGCTTGCGAACGAGCTGCGGGCATTCCTCATCGACAGCGTCTCGCGCACCGGTGGCCATCTCGCCGCCGGGCTCGGTGTGGTCGAGCTCACCATCGCCCTGCACTATGTCTTCGACACGCCGCAAGACCGGCTGGTGTGGGACGTGGGGCACCAGGCCTATCCGCACAAGATCCTCACCGGCCGGCGCGGGCGGATGCACACCCTGCGCCAGAAGGACGGCCTCTCGGGTTTTCCCAAGCGTTCGGAGAGCCCTTACGACACCTTCGGGGTCGGCCACTCCAGCACCTCGATCAGCGCGGCGATGGGCATGTCCCTCGCCGCCCGCGCGAAAGGGGAGAAGCGGCACGTGGTCGCCGTCATCGGCGACGGCGCCCTGGGGGCCGGCATGGCCTTCGAGGCGCTGAATCACGCCGGCCACCTCGACCTCGATCTGATGATCATCCTCAACGACAACGAGATGTCGATCTCGCCCCCGGTGGGCGCCATCAGCAGCCACTTGGCGCGACTGCTCTCCGGCAAGCTCTACACCAGCGTGCGCGAGGGCAGCAAGTCCGCGCTGCGTGGACTGCCCCAGCTGCGGGAGCTGGTGGGGCGCTGGGAGGAGCACATGAAGGGGATGGTGATGCCGAGCACCCTGTTCGAGGAGCTGGGCGTCAACTATATCGGCCCCATCGACGGCCACGACATCAACGCCCTGCTCGCCACCCTGCGCAACATGAAGACCATGCCGGGCCCGCGCCTGCTGCACGTGGTGACCAGGAAGGGGCGAGGCTACGAGCCGGCGGAGGGGCAGCCGGTCACCTACCACGGGGTCACGCCCTTCGATCGCAAGACCGGCCGCATGCGCAAGCAGGCCGGCGCCGTCACCTACACCAAGGTCTTCGGCGACTGGCTGTGCGATGCGGCGGAACGCGATGCGCGCCTGGTGGGCATCACCCCCGCCATGTGCGAGGGGTCCGGCCTGTCCGGCTTCGCCGAACGCTTTCCCGATCGCTATTTCGACGTCGGCATCGCCGAGCAGCACGCCCTGACCCTCGCCGCCGGCATGGCCTGTGACGGGCTCAAGCCGGTGGTCGCCATTTACTCGACCTTCCTGCAACGGGCCTACGACCAGCTCGTCCACGACATCTGCCTGCAGGGGCTGGACGTGACGCTGGCGGTCGATCGCGCGGGCCTGGTGGGGGCGGACGGCGCCACGCACGCCGGCAGCCTCGATCTGAGCTACGGGCGCCCGGTACCCAACTTGGTGATCATGGCCCCGGCGGACGAGGACGAGTGCCGGCGTATGCTGCAGACCGCCTACGAGCATCCCGGCCCGGCGATGGTGCGTTATCCGCGTGGTGCCGGGCCTGGGGTCGCCGTGGCGCACGGGCTCGATACTCTGGCCATGGGCAAGGGTGAGATCCGCCGTACCGGCACCGACGTTGCCATCCTGGCCTTCGGGACCATGTTGGCGTCCGCCCTTGCTGCCGCGGACGCGTTGGGCGCCACCGTGGCGAACATGCGCTTCGTCAAGCCCCTCGACGTTGCCATGATTCTCGAGCTGGCGAAGCGCCATCATCTGCTGGTGACGGTCGAGGAGAACGCCATCGCCGGCGGCGCCGGCTCCGGTGTCGCGGAGCTTCTGTCCGCCCATGGCATCTCGGTGCGCTGCCTGCATCTCGGGTTGCCGGACCGGTTCCTCGACCACGCCAGCCAGGCGGAGCAGCTCGCCGACTGCGGGCTCGATGCCGCCGGGATCGAGGCGTCGGTGCGCGCGGCGTTGGGGAATCTGGCGGCGAAACCGCCGCTCCCCGGTTGGGGCGCCGCCTGATGAGGAAGTGGCCGCTCGGCGCCGCCGCGCTGGCCGCCGCGGGACTCGGCCTGCCCTGGGTGCTGGGGGCCCAGGCCGAGCGTTTCTACGCCGATGCCCTGGCCCGCTTGCCTGAGCAGGGGCTGCGGGTGGTCGACAGCCGCTACGAGCGCGGCTGGTTCGGGTCCCGAGCCAGCACCGGGCTCGCGGTGATGACAGACCTGGCTGAGGGCCCCGGCGAACCTGCGGAGAGGATGCGCGTCTCGAGCGACATCGGCCACGGGCCCTTGCGCCTGGACGCCCCGAGGCTGCTGTCCGCGGCGGTGATCCGCAGCCGGGTCGAGCTTGCCGATGTGGAGACGGAAGCGCCGCCCCTGTTGCTCGAGACCGTCCTGAACCTGGACGGTGGCGGGGAGATGCAGCTGCGCCTGCCGGCCATCGAATCCGCAGCAGGCGACCAGCCCGGACTGGAGACCGCCGAGGGTACCGGGTCGGCGCGCTTCGGCACCGGGTTTTCGAGCTTCGAGGGCCGGTTCGAGCTCCCCTCCCTGTCGCTGTCCGATCAGCAAGGCTCGCTACGCCTGCGCGGCCTAAGCGGCGAGAGCTCGGCCTCCCGCCTGGTCGGGAGCGTGTTCGCCGGGAGCGCCAGCCTGCGGCTGGATGAGCTGGCGCTGCGGTTGCCGGACGCGGTGCTCGACGCCGGCGGGGTCTCGGTGAAGGTCGACAGCGAGCCGCAGGGGCGGCTGCTCAACGCGCGCGCCGCTTATCGCGTCGAACGATTGACTGTGCAGGGCGCCGAGTACGGTCCGTCGCTCGCGGAGCTTTCCCTGAGCCGCGTCTCCAGCGACGACCTGGCCGCGTTGCAGCAGGCCCTGAGACAGGTCTCCGCCCAGCCGCTGGCCCGCTCCCTGGCGGGGCTGGCGATGGCGGCCGTACTCGCCGAGCATCTGCCGCGGCTGCTCGCGACGGACCCCGCCGTCGGGCTCGATCGCCTCGAGGTCACCACCCCCGAGGGCCCGGTTGAGGGCCGTCTGCTCCTGTCCGCGCGGGGCCTGAGCGCGGACGTCATGCGCCGCCCCGGCGCCTGGTTGGCGCAGGTCGTCGGCGAGGGATACGTCAGTCTGCCCGAATCACTGCTGCTGCGGTTGCTGGAGGAGCGGCATCGTAGCCAGGCGTTGGAGGCCAATCGCAGGGGCGGCTCCGGAACGCAAGCCTTGACCGCGGAGGCCGAGCGTGAGGTCGCGCGCTCCGCCCGCGATCAGCTAGCGGCGCTGGTCCGCGACGGCTGGCTGGCGGCGCGGGACGGGCGGGTTTCCACGGAGGTCAAGCTGGCGGACGCCCTGTTGACGGTAAACGGCAAGACCCTGCCCATCGCATTCAACGGTCTGCCCGAGGGGTCCTCGCCTTGATGCCCCGGCGCTGGGGACCGATCGCGCGGGGCGGACCCGCCACGCGAGCGGGGCGACAACTTCCGGAGCTGGCATGCTGACCATAAGCCGAATCGCCGCTTTCGACGACAACTACATCTGGCTGCTGCGCGACGGCGCCAGCCCGGTCGCGACCGTGGTGGACCCGGGTGACGAGGAGCCGGTTCTTGCCGCCCTCGAACGGGATGGTCTCGCGTTGGGCGCCATCTTCATCACCCACCACCACTACGATCATGTCGGGGGAGTGCGTGCGCTGGTGGACGCCTGGCCCGACGTGCAGGTTTTCGGCCCACGGGACAAGCGGATACCCGCGGTCACCCGGGCGATTGGGGAAGGCGATGCGGTGGACCTGCCCGGCGCCGGTCAGCGTTTTGACGTATTCGAGGTCCCCGGTCACACCTCCAGCCATATCGCCTACCTCGGCGGGGGAGCCCTTTTTTGCGGGGATACCCTGTTTGCCGCCGGGTGCGGTCGGGTGTTCGACGGTACCTTCGATCAGCTCGCGGCCTCGTTGCAGCGCATCGCGGGCCTGCCGCCGGAGACCCTTGTCTATTGCGCGCATGAATACACCCTGGCGAACCTCGGTTTTGCCGCCTGGGTGGAGCCCGACAGCGCCCCGATTGCCGGGCGGACCGCGGAGGCGCGCCGCCTGCGCGAGCTTGGTCAGCCGACGGTGCCATCGCGTTTGGCCGACGAGCTCGCCACCAACCCATTCCTGCGCACCGGCGAGGCGGCGGTCAAGGCCGCGGCCGAGAGCTTCGCGGGACGGCGGCTGTCGACGAGGGCGGAGATCTTCACCGCCCTGCGGCGTTGGAAGGACGAGCGCTACGATTAGGGACCGAGACGCGCCCTCCATGCCCTGGCGAGCGACGGTCTGTAGACGCAGAGTTCCCTAACCCGCGTCTCTCGGCACCCCGGACCTCCCCGTCAGGCGCTCCTCGGCTTCCCGGTACTTGGCCGCGGTCTTGTCGATGATCTCCTGTGGCAGCTGCGGACCCGGGGGCGTCTTGTCCCAGTCGAGGGTTTCCAGGTAGTCGCGCACGAACTGCTTGTCGAAGCTGGGCGGGCTGATGCCGGGACGATACTGGTCCGCGGGCCAGAAGCGGGACGAATCGGGGGTGAGGACCTCGTCGATAAGGTGCAGCCGCCCGTCGCTGTCGAGGCCGAGCTCGAACTTGGTGTCCGCGATGATGATGCCCCGCCCCAGGGCATAGGCCGCGCACTCGCTGTAGACGCGAATCGCCGCGTCCCGCACCGCCTCGGCGATGTCCCGGCCGAGGAGATCGGCCGCCCGTGCGAAGTCGATGTTCTCGTCGTGGCGGCCCAGCTGCGCCTTGGTGGACGGGGTAAAGATCGGCTCGGGCAGCTTGTCCGCCTGGCGCAGTCCGGATGGCAGCGGGATGCCGCAAACCGCTCCCGAATGCTGGTAGTCCTTCCAGCCTGAACCGATGATGTAGCCGCGCACGATGGCCTCGACCGGCAGGGGCGTCATGCGCTTGACGACCACCGCCCGCTCGCCGAGGCGCGCGCGCTCCGCCGGATCCGGTACGACGCGCGCCAGGGGAATGTCCGTGAGATGATTGGGGATGATGTTGCGGGTGTGTGCGAACCAGAAGTTGGAGACGCGGGTCAGGACCTCGCCCTTGCCGGGGATCGGCTGGGGCAGCACCACGTCGAAGGCCGACAGTCGGTCGCTGGCGACGATCAGCATATGCTCGGAGTCGACGCGGTAGATGTCGCGAACCTTGCCGCGGTTGACCAGTTCCAAGCCTGGGATGCTTGACTCGAAGAGCGCCGCCATGGGTGTTGATTCCGCTTCGGAGAAATTGAAACTATAGCAACAAGGTTAGAGGAACGCCGATCTATTCAGCGCGTCCCGCTGCAAGGGGATGCGGCTGATTTTGCCCAGGAGGGCCGACAATCAGCGTCTCCTCTCAAGACGCGCGGGTCAGGAGCGGAACGCCGACGGGGCGTCGCGCGATCCGCCTCCCGTGGCGCCGAGCGCTGGGTTTAGAGGTTGCCATGCACAGCAATGATGTACAGAACGAGCCGTTTCTTCAGGCGTTTCGGGGCAGCTTCACCTCGGCACTGCGTTGGCATCAGCTCGACGCCCTCTGGGAACGGGTACGAGCGCGTGCGGACGAGGGCTGGTATCTCTATGCCGTTGGGGAGCCCCCACCGACCCGGCCCTCGGATCGGGAGCGCGTCCTCACCTTCGTCGATGAGATCGACAAGCTTCTGCGTCGCGAGCACCGCGAGGACTACTGCGGCATCGTCTATGCCGACGACTTGCAGGACCCGGGATTCCTCAAGATCTACGACCCGCACAACCTTGGCGTGTCGTGCGGTTACAGCGACAATCCGCCCCTGCCGGGATGGGTGATGACCCTGATTCCACCGGTTGACCTGCCCGCGACGAGGGTGATTCCCAATGCCCGCCGCCACTGGTGGCAGCGGCTCTTCGACTGATCGCGCCGATGGCGCACAAGGCATGCGACTGATTCGCCGGCCCTGCTGCCGTTGATGCGCGAGCGAGATCCCGAAACAGGAGGCAGAAGGCATGAGCAGAGAAATCATTCGTACCGACCGCGCCCCGGCGGCGATCGGCACCTATTCCCAGGCGGTGCGGGCTGGCGCCACCATCTACCTGTCCGGCCAGATTCCGCTTGATCCGCAGACCATGGAGCTCGTGGCGGGCGACCGGGACGCCCAGATTCGCCGGGTGCTCGACAACCTCTCAGCCGTCGCGGCGGCAGCCGGCGGCAACCTGGCCGACGTGGTCAAGCTCAACGTCTTCCTGACCGATCTCAACGACTTCGCGCTGGTCAACCAGATCATGACGGAGTATTTCGCCGAGCCTTTTCCGGCCCGCGCCGCAGTTGGCGTGGCCGCGTTGCCGAAGGGCGCGGCGGTGGAGATGGACGCCGTCATGGTGATCCACGACTGAGTCGCCCGCATCGGGAACCGACTCGACCCTCGCTCGCAGCCGCGCCCGGCGCCGTTGCGTTTGCAGCCGCTTCCACTAAGATGGGAGCTTTGCGCCGACTACTGGGGTGTCTCATGCGAACCCAAGCCCTCCTGCTCTCGCTGATTCCGACGGTCTGCTGTACCGCCTGCAGTTCCAGTCCCGATCAAGATTCCGCTCCGGCGGCTCGGGCCAGCGCGACCCGGGTCGAGGTCGGCGTGGGCGACAGGTCCGGATTCCAGCCCGCTGTCGGCCGCGGCGGCTCCTGGCGCTCCGGTACGCTTCATGCTGCTGCGACGGGCGGAGATTACGCGGGGTATCCTGCGCTTGCCCGCATGATCGCCAAGCTGGAGCGGGACGAGGGCTTCGATCCCGGATACCTGAGCGCCGTCTTCTCCCGCGTCGAGCGCCAGCAATGGATCCTTGACTTCGTCAACCGTCCGCAGGCGAAGAGGTCGACGACACCGACGGGCGCCTGGACCCGCTACCGCGCCAAGTTCCTGACCGAGGACAACATCGCCAACGGCGCGCGGTTCTGGCGGCGCCACGCGCCCGTGCTCGAACGCGCACAGGCCCGCTACGGGGTGCCGCCGGAGTACGTGGTCGCGATCCTCGGCGTGGAGACCCGTTACGGCGGCTATATGGGCAAGCACCGGGTGCTGGATGCCTTGGCGACGCTCGCGTTCGATTTCCCGCGCCGCTCGGAGTTCTTCACCGGCGAGCTCGAGAGCTTTCTGATCATGGCCCGCGACGAGGGCTTCGACCCGTTCCAGCCCAAGGGCTCGTATGCCGGGGCGATGGGGCTGGGGCAGTTCATGCCGTCGAGCTTCCAGCGCTGGGCAGTGGACTTCGACGGCGATGGTCGGCGCGACCTGTGGAACACGGAGGACGCCATCGGCAGCGTGGCCAACTACTTCGCCGCCCATGGCTGGCGCAAGGGTGAGCCCGTGGTAGTCCGGGCGCAGGCGGCTGGATCCGCCGCCGCCATGGAAACCGGTTTCGATACCAGCTACAGCGTCGACGGCCTGCGTCAGCGGGGCGTGGTGCCGAGTGCCGCCCTGGGCGGCCACACGCAGGTCAGCCTGCTGCGGCTCGACGCTCGCGGTGGCTACGAGTATTGGCTCGGCCTGCCCAACTTCTACGTCATCACCCGCTACAACCACAGCACCTACTACGCCATGGCGGTCCATCAACTCGCCCAGTCGGTCAAGGCGCGGCACGGTCCCTCTACCGGTACGATCGTCTCGCGGCGTGACTCCGCGTCCGACGGCGCTGCTCTGTAAGACGCTGATTATTGGCCTTCCTGGCCGAGATCAGAGCGTCACATCCTTGCGCCGCGGGCGGCGCGCACTTGTTCAGCCTTCGCATCGGCTTTCGCCGGTGTGACGTCGGAATCGGAACCCACACGCCTCACTCGCCGCTGCAGGTCACCGTGACTTGCCTGTCGTGTCCATGCGTGCGGTGCTCGTAGAGGTAAACGCCTTGCCAGGTGCCCAGCGCGCAGCGTCCGTCACGAATCGGCAGGGTGAGGTCGGTCTTGGTCAGCACCGAGCGGACGTGGGCGGGCATGTCGTCCGGCCCCTCGTCGGTGTGCGCGAATAGGCGGTCCCCGTCCGGGATCAGGCGGGACAGGAACGCCTCCAGATCGCGGCGAACCGTGGGGTCGGCATTCTCGCACAGGATCAGGGAGGCGCTGGTGTGGTGCAAGAACAGGTGGCAGAGGCCGGTGCGGACGCCTGACTCGCGGACGGCATCCGTGACCTGGCGGGTAATGTCGTAGGTGCCCCGCCCGCGGGTGGCAACCTCAAGTCGTTTTTGTCCGATCATCGCGTTCCCCCTTTTTTCGGGCGCCCGACGTTCTCATCGGCGCCCGTCCTGGCAAGGCGCGCCGGCTCCGGGTATTTTGGTTCCCGGCGGCGCGGCGCCGCCATTAGATCAGACCGATGGAGCCCGCGGAAGCCGATGAGCCAGGCGTTGGACAAGGTGCCGGTGGAGGGGCTGCGCGGGGTGGGACCCCGGGTCGCCGAGCGCCTGGGCCGGCTCGGTGTCGCCACGGTGCAGGACCTGCTGTTCCACCTGCCGCTGCGTTATCAAGATCGAACACGCCTGATTCCGCTGCGCGATCTGCGTCCGGGAGACGAGGCGCTGGTGGAAGGAGAGGTCGCCGACGCCGGGATCGCTTTCGGGCGCCGCCGCTCGCTCAAGGTCTGGCTGAGGGATCGGGAAGGCGACGGTCTGCTCCTTCGCTTCTTTCACTTCTCGCAGGCACAGGCGGTCGGCTTCAAGCCTGGAACCCGACTTCGCTGTTTCGGCGAGGTGCGCCGCGGGCCGCAGTGGATGGAGATGATCCATCCCGAATACCGGCTGGGCGCCGCGGACGATGCCCAACCGCTGGAGAGCGCGCTGACCCCGATCTACCCGACCACGGAGGGGCTTCAGCAGTCGTCCTTGCGCTCTCTCACCGATCAGGCCCTGGCGCTGCTGGATGTCCAGGGCACCACCGTGCGCGAGCTCCTGCCTGCCGAGGTCGTCGGCCGCTATGGGCTGCCCCCGCTGGCGGAGGCGCTGCGCGTCCTCCACCGGCCGCCGGTCGCCGTGAGCGCGTCGGAGCTGCGCGAGCGCCGGCACCCGGCGTTCCGGCGCCTGGCGTTCGAGGAACTGGTCGCCCACCAAGTGAGTCTGCGGCGGCTGCGCCGGCGCCAGCAGCAGGTCGGGGCGCCGGTGCTGGACGGCGGCGGCGAGCTGCGGGAACGTTTTCTCGGCGGTCTTCCGTTCGCGCTCACAGGCGCGCAGCGGCGGGTGGCGGATGAGATCTCGGCCGATCTCGAGCGGTCCTACCCCATGCTCCGCCTGCTGCAGGGAGACGTGGGTTCCGGCAAGACCGTTATCGCCGCCCTGGCTGCCCTGCAGGCGGTGGAAGCGGGCTTTCAGGTGGCGTTGATGGCGCCCACGGAGCTGCTTTCGGAGCAGCATCTGCGAAACCTCTCCATGTGGCTTGAGCCCCTTGGACTGACCCCGCTCTGGCTCGCCGGCCGTCACAAGGGCGGGGAACGCACCGATCTCCTCGCTCGCATTGCCCGCGGGGATGCGATGGTCATCGTCGGTACCCATGCCTTGTTCCAGGACGAGGTGGCGTTCCACGATCTCGGGCTCGCCATCGTCGACGAGCAGCACAGGTTTGGTGTTCACCAGCGCATGCGCCTGCGGGAGAAGGGCGCGCGCGACGGCCGGGCTCCCCATCAGCTGATCATGACCGCGACCCCCATCCCCCGTTCCCTGGCCATGACCCTCTACGGAGATCTCGACCTGTCGGTGATCGACGAGATGCCCCCGGGTCGGACCCCGGTGACGACGGTCGCGGTCCCCGACGGGCGTCGAGACGAGGTGATCGCCAGGGTGCGCGATGCCTGCGCCGAAGGCCGGCAGGCCTACTGGGTGTGCACCCTGATCGATGAGTCCGAGGCGCTGCAGTGTCAGGCGGCGGAGGACACGGCGCGCGCGCTCGCCGCGGCGCTCCCGGGCTTGCGGGTCGGGCTTGTGCATGGGCGGCTGAAGGCCGGGGAGCGCGAGGAGGTGATGGCAGCCTTCGCCGGCGCTACCCTCGACCTGCTGGTGGCAACCACGGTGATCGAGGTCGGCGTGGACGTGCCCAACGCGAGCCTGATGATCGTCGAGAACCCGGAGCGGCTGGGTCTCGCCCAGCTCCATCAACTGCGGGGCCGGGTGGGGCGAGGCTCTGTCGAGAGTCATTGCGTCCTGCTGTTCCATGCGCCCTTGTCGCACCAGGCCCGAGAGCGGATCGAGATGCTGCGCCGCAGTACTGATGGCTTCGAGATCGCACGCCGGGACCTTGAAATGCGCGGACCCGGCGAAGTGCTGGGCACGCGCCAGACGGGAGACGTCCAGTTTCGTATCGCGGATCCCTTGGCGGACGAGCACCTGCTCGCCGCCGCCCAGCAGGCCGCGGACCTCATCCTCGACCGGTGTCCCGACCTGGCGCTGCCCCTGATCGAGCGCTGGTTCAGGGCCAAGGCGGATTACGTCGGCGTCTAGCTTCGATCGCGGCGGCATGGAACCGGCGTTGCCGGGCTCCAGGCCACGCCGATGCGGTTGCGGTGCCTGCAGGCCCGGCGCGCCCTGTGTCATAATCCCCGCCCGTTGCCGAGTTGTACGCCTCAGTCACAGTGCCGTGAGCCAACGAAACCGGAACATGAACCTCCCAGGTATCGAGTCAGGACAACGGCGTGCGCCGAGCTGGTTCGAGCGGCTTGCGCTCTACGCCAGGCTCGTGCGCCTCGATCGACCGATCGGCATCTTTCTGCTCATGTGGCCGGCGCTATGGGCCCTGTGGATCGCCGGGAACGGTGACCCTCCCTGGGCGGTCGTGCTGATTTTCGTCGCCGGGGTGGTCCTGATGCGGTCGGCCGGGTGCGCAATCAACGACTACGCGGACCGTGACTTCGACGGAAGCGTGGCGCGCACCCAGGGACGCCCCCTGGCGGCGGGTCTCCTGCGCCCGGGGGAGGCGGTGGGGGTCTTCCTCGCCCTCAGCCTGGCCGCTTTTGCCCTGGTACTGATGCTCAACTGGCAGACCATCGCCCTGTCTGTGGTCGCGTTTGGCTTGGTCGTGATCTATCCGTTCATGAAGCGCTACACGCACCTGCCTCAGCTGTTCCTCGGCGCCGCCTTCGGATGGGCGGTACCCATGGCATTCACCGCGATCACCGGAACCGTGCCTGCGTCGGCATGGCTATTGTTTTCGGCCACGGTGGTGTGGGCACTGGTCTACGATACCCAGTACGCCATGGTTGACCGGGAGGACGACCTGAAGGTTGGGATCAAGTCATCCGCGATCCTCTTCGGGCGTCACGATCGGTTGATTATCGCAGCGCTCCAGGTAGTGCTGCTGGTCATGCTCGTCTACGTTGGGGCATTAGCGGAGCGGGGGGCCTGGTACTTCGTCGGGGTCGCGGTGGCCGGCGCACTCGCTCTCTATCATCAGTTTCTGATCCGCCACCGCGATCCGGCCGCCTGTTTCGAGGCCTTTCTCAGCAACAACTATCTCGGGATGGCCGTGTTCGTTGGGCTGGTCCTGGACTATGCGCTCCCGTGACGCGTCCGCGGCGGAAGAACCCGCGGGCGTCGCGCGGATCAAACTTTGAACCTTGCCCGTGACCCGGCGCGGCTGAATATCAATTCGACGGTGCTCCTCCGGGGTGCACCACCTTTTTTTGGAGGATAGTCAGAAATGTTCCTGAAAGCCTTGTCGCAGATGGTCCTGGGGATGTTGATCGCGGGCCAGGCCCTGGCCTTCGACGAGGGCATCGACTTCACGCAGTTGGCCGAGCCGCAAGCCACGGAGACAGGGGACAAGATCGAGGTTCTGGAGGTTTTCATGTACAGCTGCCCTCACTGCTACCACCTCGAGCCCGACATCGCCGCCTGGCTGAAGACCAAGCCCGAGAATGTTGAGTTCCGGCGCATGCCGGCCGTCTTCGGACCCAAGGTCGAGCCTCACGCCCGGGCCTTCTACGCGGCGGAGCTCATGGGTGTGGAGGAGAAGTTCCACATGCCCCTTTTCAGCGCCCTGCACGACAAGAAGCTTCAGATCTGGGACGAGGACGCCCTGGTCGCCTTCGCAGAGGAGCAGGGCATCGACGGCGCGGAGTTCCGCGCGGCCTACAACTCCTTCTACACCAACATGAAGGTGCGGCGGGCGACTGAGATGGGTCGCCGCTACGGCATCGACGGGGTTCCGGCCGTGGTCGTGAACGGCAAGTACCGCACCAGTCCGTCGCAGACCGGTAGCCGGGAAGGCCTGGTCAAGGTGATCGATTACCTCATCGGCGTGGAGTCAGGGCAGGTGGCGGCAGACCAGGGCGCGCCGAAACCGGCGGGCGGCTCCTGAGCCCGGCGCGGAGGGGTTGATTCCTGACGCGCTGGAATCCCCGAGTGGCTTCCAACTCGGCGTGAAACCGCCGCCTAATCGTAGTAGGCGGGTTTGACCTCCTCGATGACCTTGGCGTCCGGGTTCGGGAATCGCTCTACCACCCAATCGGGCAGCTTTGCCTGATTGGCGTGGTAGAGGGCTTCTGACTCGATGATAATCAGCACCAGCACGGTCACCATCACGGGCAGGATCCCCAGCCCGCCGATCAGGGCCATCACCGCCTCCTTCATCATGCCCAGGTAGGTATATCCGACCCAGCCGAGCGCCATGATCGTCAGCAGCATCGTCAACATGACGATGAAGATTTTGCTGCGACGCGCACAGACCTGCCAGTGACACATGGGGTACCAGGGATCCTGCCGCAGGGACCTGCGCGCGCGCCACAACGTATAGCCCAGGATACTGAAGGAAATGGCCGGGATCATGGCCATGACCCAGGGAAAGCTACCCGCCACGCCACCGGCGGCAACCGCCATCAGGATGTGGTTCCCGATGAGGTTGGTCAGGAAGAGCTCGTGGGGGACATTGGCCTTCTTGATCTCTTCTGTGCTGACTTCAAAGCGCATGGAGGCTTTCCGTCCGGCTTAAGGATAAGCGGATCAGAATACACTAACGATCCTCCCGCTTCATCCTGACATGCCCCGACGACCCCGGCTCTCGGTCGCGGTCAGGCGGCGACCGACAAGTGGGCTAGGGAGGCGCGATCGATTCAGCGCGTCCCGCGGCACAGGGATGTGGCGCTACTTTCAAGCGCGTAAGAGATTGAAATTGAAGCCATGCAAGAACCACGCTTCTGGCGTGGCGTGCTGTACTTGGCCAGGATGGCTAATGATCAGGGCCTCCTTGGGCCGCGCCGCATACCGGGCAGTGCGGGTCCGCGGGGAGCCGGACGGTGCGGAACTCCATGGTCATGGCGTCCATCAGCAGCAGGCGTCCGTAGAGGGGTTCTCCGGTACCGGTGAGGATTTTCAGGACCTCCGTCGCCTGGATGCTGCCGATGACGCCCACCACCGGCGCGAGTACACCGTTCGCCGAGCAGGTCTCGTCCACGCTTCCATCGCGCGGATACAGACACTGATAGCAGGGTCCGCCAGCCTTTCCCCGGAAGGTCGCGACCTGCCCCTCGGTGCGGATGGCGGCCCCGGAGACCAGCGGCACGCCCACCCGAAAGCAGGCCTCGTTCACGGCGAAGCGGGTGGCGAAGTTGTCGCAGGCGTCCACGACCACGTCCACGCCCGAGACCAGAGCCGGCAGGGTCGACTCGCTGATGGCGACCTTGCGGCCCTCGACCCGCACCTCCGGATTGAGGGAGCGGAGGGTTTCGGTCGCCGAGTCGACCTTGGTCTTGCCGATGCGCGCCGTGCCGTGCAGGATCTGGCGCTGAAGATTGGAGAGGTCCACCGCGTCGAAATCCGCCACCACCAGCCTTCCCACGCCCGCGGCCGCGAGGTACATGGCCACCGGGGAGCCGAGACCGCCGAGACCTACCACCAGCGCGGAGGAGTCAAGCAGCCGCTGTTGCCCCTCGACGCCGATGGTGGGCAGCATGATCTGGCGGCTGTAGCGCAGCAGTTGGTCGTCGTTCACGGTGCGGCAGCGGTTCGGGATCAGCGATCGGCGGACGAGTCGGCGCTCGCGGCGGCCCGCTGGACGCCTTGCGCATGCACGCGCGGCGTCCGGCCACGCATCCCCTCTGTGGCGCCCGTTACAGGTATCGGCGCCAATGCTCGGGCCGATGGTCGCGGCAGCCGTGCTCAAGGGTCTGATAGCGGCTGGCAAAGACCTTCTGTATGCAGTTGCGCTCGCCGCGAGCGCACCCGCAATTGGCGCGGAAGGTCTCTTCCGAGTAACGGTAGAGGGCCCGCTTGATGCGGTGCAGGAGCTTGTTGTCGAGATGCAGGCCGAGCTCGCTGATGGACTCCTCGATCTCCTCGAGCGTGATCTGCAGCAGGTCGTAGCTCACCGAGAGCAGCCGCGCGGAGAGCGGCTCGGCACGCAGAATCCCCGGGACGTCGGCCAGGAAAACGGATGCCCGATGCGCCTGATCAGGCACCGGGTGCAGCTCGCTGAACGGGATTTGGCGATGCTTGACGCGGTCGGCTTCGGAGATGTCCATGGCATTTGTATGCTAGTCGAGGGCTCAGATTTATCAAGACACAAATCGTCGGTTCGGCCTCGATTCTCCCTTGCCGGATGCGCGCGGTTCTCCGCCCGTCCGCCCCAGGTAGCCGAGCGTCGCGCGCTCCAGTCCGGCGAGGTCGCGGCGGGTCTCGATGTCCCGGTAGCCGAGCCGCGCCAGGATCTCTCGCACGTCGGCGCCCTGGTCGAATCCGTGCTCGAGGATCAGCAGCCCCCCGGGCAAGAGGCAGAGAGCGGCCTCGGCGGTGAGGCGGCGGATGGCGCTCAGCCCGTCAGCCCCGGCGGCCAATGCGCCGAGCGGCTCGAAGCGCAGGTCGCCCTGACGCAGGTGCGGGTCGCCGGCGCGGATGTAGGGCGGGTTGCTGACGACCGCGTCGAGCGCGGCCGGCCGGATGGCGGCGAGCCAGTCGCCCCGCAGGATACAGGTATTTCCGGGCACGAGGTGACGCAGGTTTGCGGCGGCCACTCCGACGGTCTGGGGCTCACGCTCGATGGCGATCAGGTGCCAGGCGGGGCGCTCCCGGGCCAGCGCGGCGGCGATCGCGCCGCTGCCGGTGCCGGGGTCGGCGACCGACAGCCGTCGGTCGGCGGGCAGCCGATCGAGCGCGATCTCGACCAGCAACTCGGTCTCCGGACGCGGGATCAGGGTGGCTGGGTCCACCCGAAGCTCCAGGGTCCAGAACGCCTTGCGACCGAGGATATAGGCGATGGGCTCGCCCGCGGACCGGCGCGCCAAGAGCTCGCGGTAGCGGGTCCAGGTCTCTGTCGTCAATGGGTGCTCCGGCCAGGCGATGAGCTGCTCGCGCGAGCGACCCGCGGCCGCGACCAGCAGCAGCTCGGCCTCGCGCCGGGGCTCCGCCTGCTCAAGTGCCCGCAGGCATTCGGCGCCTTGGCGCAGCGCGTCGCCGACGCTGGCCCGCGGGGCCCCGAGATAGCGGTCGCGTGGTGCCTTCAAGCGACCGCCGTTAGCCGTCCATCATGGCGGCAAGCTGTTCGGCCTTGTACTCCTGGATAAGCGGGTCGATGACCTGGTCGAGCTGTCCCATCAGGATGTCATCGAGCTTGTACAGGGTGAGGTTGATGCGATGGTCGGTCACCCGGTTCTGGGGGAAGTTATAGGTGCGGATGCGCTCGGAGCGATCGCCGCTGCCCACCTGGAGCTTGCGCGAGTGCGCCTGCTCGGACACCTGGGCCTCTTGCGCCTGGGACAGCAGCTTGGCGCGCAGCAGTGACAGGGCGCGTGCCTTGTTCTTGTGCTGTGATCGTTCGTCCTGGCACTCCACCACGATGCCGGAGGGCAGATGGGTGATGCGCACGGCGGAATCCGTCTTGTTCACATGCTGCCCGCCGGCGCCGGAGGCGCGATAGGTGTCGATGCGCAGGTCGCCGGCGCTGATGTCCACATCGTCGACTGCCTCGACCTCCGGGAGCACGGCGACGGTGCAGGCCGAGGTGTGGATGCGGCCCTGGGACTCGGTCTCCGGGACGCGCTGCACCCGATGGGTGCCGGCCTCGAACTTGAGCCGCGAGTAGACGCCGCCCCCGCTCACGCGCAGGACGACCTCCTTGTAGCCCCCGAGTTCGCCCTCGCTGGTGCTCATGTGCTCGACCCGCCAGCCTGTCGCCTCCGCGTAGCGTAGGTACATGCGCGCGAGGTCGGCCGCGAACAGCGCCGCCTCCGCGCCGCCGGTACCGGCGCGGATTTCCAGGAATACGTCGCACCGGTCGTTGGGGTCGGGCGGCACGAGCAGGCGCTTGAGCTCCGGTTCCAGCGACTCGCGCCGCTGTTGGGCGAGGTCGAGCTCCTCGCGTGCGAGCTCGGCCATCTCGGGATCGGAGAGCATCTCCTCCGCGCTCGACATCTCCGCTTCGGCTGCCTCGTAGCTGCGGTAGCAGCTGACCACCGGCTCCAGCTGCGCATACTCCTGGCTCAGGCTGCGGAAGCTTGCCTGATCGTTCTGCGTCTCCGGGTCGGCGAGGAGGGCCGTGATCTCGCCGAAGCGCTCCGAGATGCGCTCCAGCTTCTCGCGGATCGATGGGTTCATGAATGCGAACCGGGCTTGGCGGTCAGCTCGAATAGCTCGTTAGCCGCTTCGAGGAGCTCTGAATCACCGTCTCTTCCGGCGCGGCGCAGGCGGGCGCTCGGTGAGTGCAAAAGCTTGTTGGTGAGCGTGTGGGCGAGGAATTCGAGGACCTCTTCGGCGGGCTTGCCGCCTTGCAGTCGACGCAGGGCGCACTCCAGCACCTCGTCGCGCAGGCCTTCGGCGCCGCGGCGGTAGTCCTGGATCACCGCCATGGCGTCCAGGGACCGCAACCACGCCAGGAATTCCCCGGTGTGAAACTCGACGATCTCCGCGGCCTGGTCCGCCGCCTCGCGACGCGAGCGCATCCCGTCCTCCACCACCCCCTGGAGGTCGTCTACCGTGTAGAGATAAATGTCGTCGAGCTCGCCGACCTCGGGCTCGATATCCCTCGGAACCGCGATGTCGACCATGAAGATTGGGCGATGCTTGCGCGCCTTCAGCGCCCGCTCCACGGTGCCCTTTCCAAGCACCGGCAAGGGGCTGGCCGTGGAGGAGATGAGGATGTCCGCTTCCGGCAGGTGGTGGGCGAGCTCGGTGAGGGCGATCGCAAAGCCGTCGAACTGGGCGGCGAGATGGTGCGCCCGCTCCACGGTGCGGTTGGCGACGATGATACGCCCGACGCCGTGTTGGTGGAGATGCCGCGCCGCGAGCTCGACCGTCTCTCCGGCGCCGATCAGCAGCGCCGTCTGGTCCTTGAGGTCGCTGAAGATCTGACGGGCGAGACTCACCGCGGCGAAAGCCACGGACACGGGACTGCTTCCAATCGCCGTGTCCGTCCGCACCTGTTTGGCGACCGAAAACGTGTGCTGGAACAGGCGGGACAGCAGCTTGCCGGCCGTGCCGCTGTCGCGCGCGGTCTGGAAGGCGCTTTTCACCTGCCCCAGGATCTGGGGCTCACCGAGCACCATGGAGTCCAGCCCGCTGGCCACGTGCAGCAGATGGGAGACGGCGTCCCCGTCCAAGTGCGTATAAAGGTAGGGAGCGATCCGATCGGGGTCGATGCCGTGAAACCGGCCGAGCCAGTCGCGAACGGAGTCTTCGCCGGAGCCTGTGAGCACGCAGTAGATCTCGGTGCGGTTGCAGGTCGACAGGATCACGGTCTCGTCCACCTCGGGCCCCTGGGTCAGGCCGCGCAATGCGCCCACCAGGATGTCGGGGCCGAAGGAGATGCGTTCGCGAATCTCCACCGGCGCTGTCTTGTGGTTGAGTCCTACGACCAGGATCGTCATCGGGAGGGGTATATTGACCAAAGTCTATAAATTCTTTGGGATTGTGCTCTTGGATGCAAGCCGAAATCGCTCGTGGGCCGTCGAGGACAGGGCACCGGCAAGCCGTGCGGGGTGGGTGTTTGGTAAGGAACTGGCCGGTTATACTTACATCCAAATGTCCATTGTTCACTTACGGTGCTCCCATTCGATGTCTCGCCGATCCCGCAAACTGATGCTGATGGCGTTGCTGGTGCCCGGCTTGAGCCTTGCTGCGTCACCGCTCCCGGATTTTTGGCCGCGTATGGGCATGGCCCCGCCCAAGGAAGAAGCAGGGCGTGCCGTGGGCCGGGAGGCGAGCGAGACCGAGCAGGACGATGCCTCGTCGGATCAGCCTCTGGGCATGACGCCGGATCTCGTGTACGCGGTGCTGGTCGCCTACATCGCGAATCAGCGCGGCGACCAGGAATTGGCCTATACCCATTTCCTTCACGGTGCACGGCTGGCGCTCGACCCGGACCTGGCCGAGGCTGCGGCCGGGATCGCGTTGGCGCTCAAGGACGCGGATGCGGTCCAGAGCGCCATCGACACCTGGCTGGAGCTGGCCCCGGACTCGATGGCCGCACACCAGATCGCCGCCTTCGTGCGTCTCGAGCGGGACGATGTCGACGGCGCCATGGCGCACCTGCGGCGCATCATCGCCCTCGCCGCGGAGCGGGGAGAGGACGGGTTCCTTCAGGCGGCACGGCTGGTGAACAAGCTGCAGCCCCCGGAGCGGCGCCTCGGGCTCATGGAGACCCTGACGGCCGACGAACCCGAGAACGCGGACGCTTGGTTCGCGCGCGCCCTGGTGGCCGCGGGGGCCGACCGCTATGACGAGGCGGCGCAATCCGCCAAGCGAGCCGCGCAGCTGCGCCAGGGTTGGAACGAGCCACGCATCTTCCTGGTTCAGGTGCTCGCGAGCCAGGGCAAGAAGGACGAGGCGCGGGCCGCGCTCGAGTTTTTCGTCGATGAAAGCCCCGACGACCACGGCCTGCGCATGCTCTATGCCCAGCTGCTCGTGGACGAGCGCGAGTTCGCGCGCGCCAGGACCATGTTCGAGTACATGCTGCGCGATAAGCCGAAGGAGCCGGACGTGCTGTTCGCGATGGGGATTCTGTCGCTACAGCTGGAGGAGCTGGCGCAGGCGCGGGAATACTTTACCCGTCTGCGCGAGACGGGCCAGCGCCAAGGCGACGCCTTCTACTACCTCGGGCAGATCGACGAGCTGTCGGAGGACCTCGACGCGGCGGTGTCTTGGTACAACCAGGTCGAGGGCGAGCATGCCCTGGATGCTCAGGTCCGCGTCGCGCGGATCCGCGGCGAGCAGGGGGCGGTGGAGCGGGCCCGCGAGATCCTGCAGCAGCTGCGCGACCAATGGCCAGACGAGGCGGTGACCCTCTACCTGATCGAGGCGGAGATGCTGCGCGAGCTGGAGATGCCGCGCGATGCCATGGCGGTTTACGACCACGCCCTGATCGCCCACGCTGACAACCCGGACCTACTTTATGCACGCGCGCTCCAGGGTATCGCCCTGAACCGGTTGGACATCCTCGAGCGGGACCTCAAGGCGATCATCGAGAAAGACCCGGAGCACGCCGATGCGCTCAATGCGCTCGGCTATTCGCTGGCGGATCAGACCGATCGCTACCAGGAGGCGCTCGGTTACATCGAGCGCGCCCTGGCCCTCAAGCCCGAGGAACCGGCCGTGCTTGACAGCATGGGCTGGGTGCAGTTCCGTTTGGGCAATCTCGACGCATCCGTCGAGTACCTGCGCAAGGCCCTCTCCCTGATGCCCGACGGAGAAATCGCCGCCCACCTGGGCGAGGTGCTGTGGGCCAAGGGCGAGCGCGACGAGGCGTGGCGTATCTGGGAGGACGCGCTTTCGCGCGATCCGGATCACGCCTACCTGCTGCGCGTAATCGGTCGTCATCGCGTGACCAGCAACTCGACGCTAGATCACTGATGTTACCGACCCGCGCGGGGCCTTGTTGGCCCGCGCCCGCCAAGCTGAACCTGATGCTGCGGATCCTCGGGAGGAGGCCGGACGGCTATCATCGCCTGCAGACGGTCTTTCAGCTCATCGACCGAGTCGACCTGCTGCGTTTCGAGGTCAGGAACGACGCACGAATCCGCCGTGTCACCGACCTTCCCGGGGTGCCGCCCCACTGCGACCTGATCGTGCGCGCCGCGCGTCTGCTTCAGGAATGGACCGGAAGCCGCCTCGGCGCGGACATCTGGGTGGACAAGCATCTGCCGATGGGAGGTGGTCTCGGGGGCGGCAGCTCGGATGCGGCGACGACGCTCTCCGCCCTCGACCACCTCTGGGGCACACGGGCGGGGATTCAGAGCCTGATGTCCCTGGGGCTGAGGCTCGGGGCGGATGTCCCGGTGTTTCTGCGCGGGACGTCCGCATGGGGGGAGGGCATCGGAGAAGAGCTGACCCCGATCGAGTTGCCGCAGCCCTGGTATCTGATCTTGTCGCCGCGGTGCGAGGTTAGGACCGCCGACGTGTTCGCCGCGCCGGATTTGACAAGAAATTCACCCCCAATCACAATAGCCGACTTCATTGCTGGTGACGACCAGAACGATTGCCTGGAAGTGGTGCGGCGTCGCTACCCTCTGGTGGCCGAGGCTCTCGACTGGCTTGAGGACTTCGGCCGGGCACGACTGACCGGCACCGGCGCCTGCGTATTCTCAGCGTTCGCTTCGGCTGAGCAGGCGCAGGCGGTGCTCGCAAGGGCGCCGGCTGAATTTGGTGCCTTCGTCGCCCGCGGATTGAATCGCTCCCCGCTTCTGGATCGGCTGGGCGAGTAAGTTTTTGGGGCGTCGCCAAGTGGTAAGGCACTGGGTTTTGATCCCAGCATTCCCAGGTTCGAATCCTGGCGCCCCAGCCATTGAACCAGATGAGCTTGAGGCGGCCCGCTGTCGGTCCGCGGAACTGTCCGCATCTCATCGCAGCCGGTGGTAACCGATTCGACGGGGAGAACGGTCGTGCCCGCCAGTCATATGATGGTGTTCTCCGGAAACGCCAACCTGGAGTTGTCAGCGGAGATCGCGGCGCACCTCAACGTACCGCTCGGTAAAGCTGTTGTTGGCCAGTTCAGCGACGGTGAGGTGATGGCCGAGATCCAGGAGAACGTGCGCGGACGCGACGTGTTCGTGGTGCAGCCCACGAGTGCGCCCACCAACGATAACCTCATGGAGATGTTGGTGATGATGGATGCCCTGCGCTGGGCGTCCGCCAAGCGCGTCACGGCCGTGATCCCCTACTTCGGGTATGCGCGCCAGGACCGGCGGCCGCGCTCGGCGCGGGTTCCCATCACTGCGCGGCTGGTGGCAAAGATGATCGGCCAGGCGGGGGCCGACCGGGTGCTCACGGTGGATCTGCACGCGGACCAGATCCAGGGCTTCTTCGATATTCCCGTGGACAACGTCTACGCCTCGCCTATCCTGCTCGGCGATGTCTGGCGGCAGAAGTATCCGCGGTTGATGGTCATATCCCCGGACGTTGGCGGTGTTGTCCGTGCGCGGGCTCTGGCCAAGCGGCTCGACGACGCGGACCTCGCGATCATCGACAAGCGTCGGCCTCGCGCCAACGAGGCCAAGGTGATGAACATCATCGGTGAGGTCGAGGGCCGTTCCTGCGTGCTCATCGATGACCTGGTCGATACCGCCGGGACGCTTTGTCAGGCGGCAGCGGCGCTCAAGAGCCACGGTGCGGCGAAAGTGGTGGCCTATTGCACGCACCCGGTGCTTTCCGGGCCAGCCGTTGCGAACATCTGCGGCTCGCAGCTGGACGAGCTGGTGGTGACCAACACCATACCTCTGCGTCCGGACGCCGCTGCCTGTGACAAGATCCGGCAGCTCAGCATCGGGGAGCTGCTGGCGGAGACCATGCGCCGGGTCTCGAACGAGGAGTCGGTGAGCTCCTTGTTCGTCGACTAGATTGCTCGTCCCGGGAGCCGCGGTTCGCGGTACGCCCGACCAGTTTGAAGCTTTGCGGTTCGATGAGAACCGGAAAGGCGGTGAGGCCGTTCTCGCCGCCCTTGCCGCCGCCGCTGTCTTGGTCGCGAGACGGGGCGGTTTTTTTGGTATCGATGCGGAGAGAGTGTACATGAGCGCAGTGATCGAGATTAACGCGCGGAACCGCAGCGACGCGGGGAAAGGTGCGAGCCGCCGCCTGCGTCACGAGGGCCTGGTTCCCGGAATCATCTATGGTGGTGGGAAGGATCCCGCGAAGATAAGCGTCGTCCATCACGAGCTGGTGCACGAGATGGAGCAGGAGGCCTTTTTTTCCAGCGTGCTTACGCTGCGTGTCGACGGCAACGAAGAACCCGTGGTGCTCAAGGACATGCAGCGGCATCCCGTGAAGCCCTTCGTCATGCACGTCGACTTCCAGCGGATCAAGGCCGGCGAGAAAATCCACATGACTGTACCAATTCACTTCCTGAACGAGGAGACCTCGGCGGGCGTGAAGAAGGGCGGCAGTGTGCTGCATGCCCTCACCGAGCTGGATATCGTGTGTCTGCCGAAAGACCTGCCGGCCTCCATTGACATCGACATAGCCACTCTGGACATTGGCGACGTCGTGATTGTGTCCGACCTGCCGCTTCCGACAGGTGTGGAGCTCGACTCCGACGTGGACCCGGAGGAGAGGGTGGCGTCGGCCGTGAAGATCACGGAGAAGGCCGAGGAGGAACTGGAGGAAGAGGCCGAACGCGGACCGGAGGCTCAAGGCGAAGCTGCCGAGGGAGCCGACGAAGAGCCAGAAGACTGATCTCTGGAATGTCCGGCGGCACTCCGCCGGACTTCCTTCCTCGCTGGAACGGCAGGTGCCCGCGCCCCAGACCCGAGGACTTCGGTAGCATGGGCGAAACACCGATACGGCTCGTTGTTGGTCTCGGTAATCCCGGGCCCCAGTACGAGGCCACCCGCCACAATGTGGGCTTCTGGTTTACCGAGCATCTGGCGTCCCGCAATGGGGGCCGGTTTCGGTTGGAAACCAAGTTTCACGGTTTGCTCTGCCGCCTGCAGGTTGGCGGGGTAGATCTAAGGCTTCTGAATCCCACCACCTTCATGAATCGCAGTGGCCAGTCGGTCGCCGCGGTGGCCCGATTTTTCGATATCCCGCCCGAAGAGATCCTGGTTGCCCACGACGAGCTGGATTTGCCCGCCGGGACTCTGCGTCTTAAGCAGGGCGGCGGCCATGCCGGGCACAACGGGCTGCGTGACATCATCAGTGCCCTGGGGAGTCGGGACTTCTGGCGCCTGCGCATCGGGATCGATCGCCCGGCCGATCGCCAGCAGGTGGTCAATTACGTGCTGAGTCGGCCATCCCGCGAGGATGCGGCGCTCCTGCTGGATGCCCTGGACGACGCAGAGCGCTGTCTTCCGGAGGTGTTGGCCGGCGAGTTTCAGAAGGCCATGAACCGGCTTCACGCCGGTCGCTGATCGAGCGTGGCAATCGCGCCATCAGGGCACTCTTGGGGACCACGCAAAAAAAAAGCCGCCCGAAGGCGGCTTTGGCCATGACGCGAGGATCGCTCAGTTGAACAGCCAGCCGAAGTTCACGCCGATCTCGTACTGGTGCATCTTGATCTCCGCGGCGCTCGTGGTCGTGAATTCGCCCGGACCCTTGACCGTTTCCTCTGGCGCGTACATGCCCCAGAAGGTGACCTCGTAATTGTCGCGCGGCCGCCAGCTCGCGCCGAGCGTAAAGTGATCCTCGATAACGGCCGGGGCCAAGGCGTTGAAGGCCACCTGGCTGCCGTCGATCGGCTGATCGCCGTGGCTATAGCCGGCCTGCACGGTCCACTGGTCGTTGATCTGGTACTGGGCGCCAAGCTTGAAGACGGTCATGTCGTCCCAGCCGAAGCCCGCACCCTTGCTGCCGCCGAGGCAGTAACGGGCATCGTAGCCCATGGGGTTGAACTGGAGGTTGCATTTCTGGAACAGGTTGTTCTCGTTGGCGATGGCGTCGATGTCGCCGTATCCGATCCACTGCACGTCGAGGGCGAGCGTCAACCGGTCGTTCGGCCTGAAGGCGGCGCCGATGGCCGCAACCGCGGGCAGGTCGAAGTCGCCGTTGTCAGCGAAGAGGTCCGAGTATTTGTCGAACTCCTGCATGTACATCTTGGTGCGGTAGGATGCGCCAAGGCTGAACATGGGGTTGATGTCCCACAGGGCGCCAATCTGGAAACCGTATCCCCAGGACGAATCGTCGCCGTTGTCGGTGAGGTTGGTCGCGATCCCGGGCATCCCGGTCGAAAGGAATGTCTGGGTGAAGGTCTCGGTGAATCCGGCGAAGGCACCCAAGCCCTTGGCGCGGAACGTCTGGTAGCCGATCAGCCCGCTGACGCCGAGGCTGAAGTTGTCTGAAAGGTCGCGCGCATAGCCGAGGGAGATGCCGAGCTGCTCCAGGTTGACGCCGGCGTTGCCGCCGCCGAGCTTGGGGAGCCCGGGGAAGGGCGGGTTGTTAGGCGAGTTACCGCCGTAGGTGCCCAGGCCCATGAAGGTCTTGGAGCCCGGATACTGGGTGTTCATGCCGCCATTGCCGAAGACGGCGATACCGACCGCGCTGACGTCGTCGATCTGGTGCGTGTAGCCGAAATTCGGGACGAAGAAGTTGGTGGCCCGGCTGTCGACCTCCCCGCCGAACGGAGTGTTGCCGATCGGGGCGATGTTGACTCCTGTCATGTCCGTAAGATCCGTGCCCTTGTAGGAGCGATTCGGGCTAAACCAAGCAAGACCGACGTCGGCCCGCCGGCCGACGCGGGTCAGACCCGCCGGATTGCCGACGAGGCTCAGAGAGTCCTGCGGCAGGGCTGCCTCTCCCGCGCCGGCCATGCCCTTGGAGTGGGGTGAATAGGCGTGCGCCATGTAACCGTTGGTCGCGTGAGCAGCGGGCAACGCGCCTACGCAGGCGATGGCGACGGCGGCAGAAAGGATTTTCCGGTTCATGATGTCCTCCAGGTGAATAGCAAGCCGCCAATCGTTTGTGAAGGAAGGCGGTGTTGGTCTAAAGCGGCATGTTGCAAAAAAATATACGATTTGTCTGAATAATGGGAAAAACGAGGCCGGATGTCAACTTGTTTCCTTCAATAATTCCAGTGGACTCAGTGTCATCCGGTTTTTTGAGGCAAAAATACCACAGACGCCAGCGTGCGTTCACTTTGGTGGGCGGGAAGTGTTGGGCCGCGAGGCCTGAAAGGGAGCCTGTATGCCCCGGTGTTGCGGGGGAGGTTCCGGGTGAGGAGAGAGGTTCATGGGAGCCGGCTCCCACGCCGAACCGCACGCGTGACGGTGGCGCGGGAGCCGGCCCAGCGTGGGATGCTTACGGGCAGGAGGACTTGTCGCCGGGGACCTTGCCGGTCAGCACCAGGAAGCCGTCGAACGGTCCCATGACCCCCATGGCCTCGCCCTTGGGACCCTTGAACTTGAGCTTGCCGGTCATCATGGCGCCCATGGCGCCGCAGCCAAACTTGCCCTCGCCCATGCAGGTCCAGTCCTCATCCGTGGCGTACATCAGGTAGTCGACGTCGTGGTTGAGCGTGGCGTGCTTCACCGCGCCCCCGTAGGTGCACTCGGCCTTGCCGCCCTTGTCGGAAATCTCGAGCTCGACCTTGCTTGCCGCGCCGCATTTGTCGCGGTAGAGGTGGATGATCTTGTAGCCGCGATTCGCGTTGTTTGCGGCCCACGCGGCACCTCCCAGGTCGGCCGGCAAGTTCGAGGAATTCCACGCCTTGCACATCTCTGCCGCCCATTGGGCGTCCATGAAGGTCCCGGCGTTTGCGCCGCCGACGCAGAAGGTCAGCGCCAGCAGTGGAAGGGTACGGGTAAGTTTTGCTTTCATGTTGTTCTCCTCGTCAGAGCAAAGTGGTGTGGCACGCTCGGCGCGCGGGAAATCCCAGTCGTTATTGTTCGATGGTCCCCGCCTGCGAATGGTAGCGGCGGGAACGCTCTATGCGCAATGGCGTCAGGGGAGTTGCCGCTGCGGGGCTTCGCTCAGGCGGGAAGTGCCGGCGCTCGCCCCACCGAGAAGTAGGTCAGGCCGGCCGACGTAACCACGTGCGGGTCGAACATATTGCGCCCGTCGAATAGGACGGGATGCCTCAGGCGGGACGCGATGGCCGCGAAGTCGGGGCTTCGAAACTCGGTCCATTCGGTGACGATCGCAAGGACATCCGCGCCGTCCAAAGCCTCCATGGCGTCGTCGGCAAGAACGAGTTCCGTGCGCTCCCCGTAGACGCGACGGGTCTCGTCCATCGCCACCGGGTCGAACGCCCGGACGCGGGCGCCCGCCTGCCACAGGGATTCCATCAGCGCCCGGCTGGATGCCTCGCGCATGTCGTCGGTATTGGGCTTAAACGCCAGTCCCCACAGGGCGACGACGCGACCCTCGAGATCACCGCCGAAATAGTCGCTGATCTTGCGGAACAGCAGTTCCTTCTGGCGGAGGTTAACCGACTCGACGGCGGTGAGCAGATGCGGCTGGTAGCCAACGGCCCGCGCCGTCTGCTCCAGCGCGCGCACGTCCTTCGGGAAGCAGGAGCCGCCGTAACCGCAGCCGGGGTAGATGAACTGGTAGCCGATACGGGGATCGGACCCGATTCCTACCCGCACCTTCTCGATATCCGCGCCTACGGCCTCCGCGATGTTGGAGAGCTCGTTCATGAAGCTGATCTTGGTCGCGAGCATTGCGTTGGCCGCGTACTTGGTCAGCTCCGCGGAACGGACGTCCATGACCATGACCCGGTCGTGGTTGCGGTTGAACGGCGCGTATAGGGCGCGCAAGAGTTCACCGGTGCGCGGGTTGTCCGTGCCGACAATGACGCGGTCCGGCCGCATGAAGTCTTCGATCGCGGCGCCTTCCTTCAAGAACTCCGGGTTGGAGACGACGTCGAACTCGAGGTCCACGCCGCGCTCGGCGAGCGTCGCCTGAACCGTTTCCGCGACCTTGTCCGCGGTGCCCACGGGCACGGTGGACTTGTCCACCAGGATGCGGTATGAGCTCATGTGCTCGCCAACCGTGCGGGCCACCGCCAGCACGTGGGTGAGGTCCGCGGAGCCGTCCTCGTCGGGTGGGGTGCCGACGGCGATGAATTGAAACAGGCCGTGTGCCACCCCCTCCGCGGGGTCCGTCGAGAACCGAAGTCGGCCGGCCTCTCGGTTCTTGCGAACCAGATCTTCCAGACCCGGCTCATAAATCGGAATCGCGCCCCCGTTGAGTACAGCGATCTTCTTCGGGTCGATGTCGATGCAGAGAACGTGATTTCCGACCTCGGCAAGGCAGGCGCCTGTCACGAGGCCGACATAGCCGCTACCGAAGATGGTTACGTCCATTGTTTACGAGGACCCCAGGTCGAGCGTTTTATTGGAGCGCATTCCGGGCTGCCGAAGGGCCGATGCGGTCTTGCCGACGGGGCCGGAAGGTGGCCGCGGATGGTACAGGAAGCGGCATGATTCTGCCAAACCGGGCGGCGATCGGGGTCGCTGCCGGCCGCCGTTCGCGTGTTGACAGCCTATTGTGGATTGCTTAGTATGCTCCGCTCGTTTCGGAGGGGTTCCCGAGCGGTCAAAGGGATCAGACTGTAAATCTGACGGCTCAGCCTTCGGAGGTTCGAATCCTCCCCCCTCCACCAGACGTTTCCGGGTCGGCGCAGTCGCGCGCGGTCGCGCCATCAGGGTGTCCGAAACCGCGCGCCAATCGCAGCTCGGGTGGTGGAGTTGGGGTGGCGTGGTCGCTCGACGGTGCATCCGGCCGGAATCAGGTCAGCGCTCGTGGAGGCGGCCTCGATGCATGGCGGGTGTAGTTCAATGGTAGAACCTCAGCCTTCCAAGCTGATGACGTGGGTTCGACTCCCATCACCCGCTCCAATGGCGTGAGAAACGGGGTAGATCGACGCGCCCATGTAGCTCAGTTGGTAGAGCACACCCTTGGTAAGGGTGAGGTCATCGGTTCGACTCCGATCATGGGCTCCATTCAGCTTGCCACGAGATGCGTGCGACCAAGCGCGCGACGTCAAATTCTAGGGTTCACGCGGAGATCAGTGCATGTCCAAAGCAAAATTCGTACGAAAGAAGCCGCACGTCAACGTTGGGACGATCG
>CAYNBI010000031.1:0-37200 GCA_964395315.1 uncultured Chromatiaceae bacterium
ACCACCCGGCAGGGAGAAACGGTGTACACCTTCTGCCGCGGCAGCGCGCCGCCGCCGTCATCATCGAGGATGGTGGCCGTGACGGTTACGGTGTTGGAGTCGGCGCTGGTGAGTTGCAGGTTGAAGCGTTCGTTCCCCTCTACAGCCGCGTCGTCCGTGATCGGCACCCAGACCGCCTTCTTCGTCTCGCCCTCCGTGAAGGTCAGGGTGCCCGAAACGGCCGTGTAATCGCTGCCGGCAACGGCGCTGCCGTTCTGGGTCTGGTAGCTCACCACAACCGATTCCCCCGCACCGGGCGCCGGCGATAGGGTTACGGTGGACGGCGCTGCCCGCGCGCTCTCGCTGACCGACACGTTTCCGGCGCGCAGCACGTAGGCGATGCTACCTCCGGTGCCCTCCGCCAGGTCGTGGATCTGGTCGGCGGCGAGGCCGTTGAAGTTGTCGACTACCCCGCTCGGCCAGTGCACCTCGAGGTTGACCGTGGTATTGGTTCCCAGGCCGAAATGGATCCGGCGAAAATTCTGGGCATCCCGATGCATCCCGTTGCCTTGCTCGCGGAGCTGAACCCTGCCGTCCGGCGTGTACGCGAATATCCGCGCGCCGATTCCATCGCGATTCGTGACAACCCCGTCAAGGTCCAACTGGATCCAGTGATTGTCGTTCAGGGTCACGTTCTTGAACAACTGTTGCCTGGCGGCGTACGAGAACGGACGAAACGGCTGACCGTTGGTGACGAACAAGTCCAGTCTTCCGTCATGATCGTAGTCGGCAGTCAGCACCGCGTCGGTGCGGCCGTAAATATCGCCTCGCGCGTCCCCCAGAGGGTCGCCGGTAATGGCGGCGAAGTTTCCCAGACCATCATTCTCGTAGAGTATGTTGTCGAGATTCGCGACGATGCCACTGCATCCGGCAAAGACGTCGAGGTCACCGTCATTGTCGAAATCTCCCGCAACGGCGGAAGCGCAGGAGCTCTGCGGGCCGGAAATCTTACTCGAGGCGTCAGTCAGAACCCCTGCCTGATCGGGAGTGAAAAGGACGGGTCTTCGGTTCGCTGGCTGCCCGACCACGAAGGGCTGGTCCGCAATCAGGTCCGAGATCGTGCCGTCGGCCTCCACGACAATCTGCACTTCGCTCGAACTTTGGTCCGTTTCGAACCGAATGATCCATCGCCCGTCTACGAAGCCGATGTAGACACCGCCCCCGCTGCTCGTTGCGATGCCATGATTGGCGGTGTCAGCCGGGGAAAGGTCGAGTTGGACCCGGTTCCTCCAGCCGTTGTACGCGCTGATATCCGCGCTGGCAGGGGGATTAACGCCATCGCTTCCGATGAACACCGAGTCAACCCTAGTCGCCCAGTCAAAGTCGATCCGAAGTCCACCCTCAGCGCGGAAGGATAGCGCTGCGCTCGTTCTAGGAGCCGCATTGAAACGTGCGTGAAGCGTTCGCTGCCCGACCTGATCAACGACCGTTTGGCCGAACGACGCGCGTACGCCAAATAAGTCGTCACGCAAGTCACCGTCGAAGTCGCCGACGGCAAGATCAGAAATCGCAGTCGAAAAAAGGACCCCGCCGATTTGGCTTTCCAGGTCCCTGAAGGGCAACTGACTCGTGTCCCACACCCGTGTGACCGAGCCCTGGTCGGCACAGATCACATCCAAGGAGTCATCTCCCGACAGCTCCGCCATGACCGCGTAGCGACAGAAGGCTGACGCCGCGTAGTCCACCCCTGTCTCTTCAGCATACCTGAACAAGGGTGCCCCGGCAGACGACACGGTCTGCTCGAACACGGCCGTCGGCGAGAAGGGCTCGTCGTAATCGACGATCGCCGTGACCATCACGTCGAGATCGCCGTCCCGGTCGTAGTCGAGCCACAATGGCATCCGGCGACCGAATGGATTGCAGTTACCGTCCACTGTGCAGATTGAGCTGTCGAAAGGGTACTCGAACCCCATTTCCGACATCTGATCTTTAAATGCACCCAGACCGTCATTGACCCAGAATAGGTTTTCCCAGGTGAGGTCAGAGACTTCCAGCACATCGTCGTCGCCGTCGTTGTCGAAATCCGCCCATGCCCTCCCATGGCTGTCCGTACGCTCCTCGAAGACATCGAGGATTCCCCAGGGTTCGTCGGAACCCTCGATGAACTCTACAAAGGTCCCGTCTCCTCGGTTTCGATAGACAACGGTCGGCGTGAACTGGTGCTTGTCGAGCCAAATGTCGGGGAAACCGTCACCGTTTACGTCCGCCCAAGCGGCTCCGACCGATTCGCCGGTGTCGGTAATTCCTGCTGTCGATGTCACGTCCTCGAACTGCATCTCCGCCGCAGCAATGGACGTGAAGGCGATCGACAGAGCCGCGAGGAGCCCGCGGTGCGGTGAAGCCATGGTAACTATTGGCATCAATTCATCCCCTTCTTCTTTTCGTTTTGGCGCATGCCATCGAACTCGACCCTTGTGATAAAAGCTACCGGTGCGTCGGCCGGGTCGATATTCGTTCCGCTCGATTTCGGTCTGCCGTTAGCCGCTGCTGCCGATCACTCGTGCCCAACCGCAGGAGTCGCAGCAGATACCCGAGAGCCCTCGCCTTTCCGGCCCCGTTGGGGCCCGGGGGGAGCCCGAGCAGGAGGTCAGCGACGGCGAGCGCGAACGGCGCATCGCCGCGCAGCAAGTTCCGATGTTTACATTCTTCGGGGTTACGACCCGGACGATCGAAGCTCCTAACTTTGAGTGGAAGCCATCCTTGGCTGGGTTGAGGTCAGGGCAGCGGCTCCCAGTCACAACTTGCCAACCCGTACGTCTTGTTCAGCGTCTGGATCATCTCGCGCACATTCCAGGCGATGCCGGATGCGGTCGGATGGTCGGCGTTGTCGCCCAGAAACCGCTTCAGCTTGTCGAGCATCTTCGACAACCCGGTGACCGCGTAAGGCATCTTCCCGGCTTTTCCTGATTCTAGGCGCTGAAGGTTGGGACGGATGTTGTAGTAAACAAGGTTGTCGCGCCGAACCGGCAGCAGCAGGCCTTCGTCCACCAGGCTGTCCAGCCCTGCCCGCACCTCCTCGAGCTGCGCCAACAGTGGCATCCCATCCGTGCGCCAGGACCAGACCTTGAGCCGGTAGTCGTAGTCGCTCGCTTGGCGGCGGCAGTCGTAGACGGACGTTTGCGCGACCCTCGCGGTGCAGAACGCTCGGGTGTCGCCCCGGTTGCAGGTCTCGTATGCGGAAAACACCGTGTCCGGCGTCAGGTTCTCGAACTCGACCCCGTCCCACCACACGGCGGACTGAAAGCTGGAGAAAGGTTGCAGTTCAATCGCGCCGAAGACGTTCCCGGCGTTGTCGGTCCACATGCCGTAGGCGTTGTAGTCGCCGACCGATGGCATGGGGAAGCTCTGCATGATGACCATCTGCGGCAGGCGCTTGTCCTCCAGAACGATGCCGGTTTCTTTCGTCCAGCTGAAATACTCCTCGTCGATGACGCCGACGACCTCCTCGTCATCGCTGTAGCCCTGGACCCAACAGCTCTTCGCATCCGGGGAGATGTCCCGCGTGCCGCCGAGTGGGGTCCATATCATGCAATGCTCGTAGTCTGCGGTAATGCGGGTTCCGGCAATGTGCCCGTGGCTGTTCACGGCGAACGCGTACAGTCGCTCCAACGGGGCAGCGTAGAGTGACCCGCGTGATACGGCCTCGGGTTCCACCGTCAGAAGCGCGTGCGTGGGTGCTGCGATGGTAAACGCGGCGATTGCCGCGACAAGCTTCGCCATGGTTATCTCCTCTCTGCATCGGTGTCTGCTTGGTTGTTTTCGTGAATGACCGCTCGGCATCCTGCTTCGGGCATTTCGGCCTCGATGGAAAGCCATACGCGCGCCGACATCCCTGCCTAACGCAACGAAAGCGGTATCGAACATCTTAGTCTTGGACTTGCGGGGTGTCCCTGTGCCAAGTCAAACCGGAGGGTGCTCCGCCTATCTGCGCATCCGCGGGGAGCGAGTGGAATCCGACCGCGCGCATTAAGCCCGACACTGCGGCCCCTTCGTATGGCTTGGAGCAGGACAGGTGGGTTTGCGCGGCCTGGCGATCGTCGTCTATTGCTCCGTGATCGCCCTCGCCGTGTCCTATGCCGCCCAGCCCCTTCTGCCACTGCTCGCCGTCCAATGAGGGCCGTATCCCGAGGCCCACCGCGACTGCGACACCTGCAGGACGACGGGTATCCTGGCCTATGCATCGGCTATTCTATGCGTTTGGTGGCCGCGCACACGCGACCGACGGGTAATCATGGCACGCCCTCATGCCCAGAATTTTCGACAACATCGATAAGGCGCTCCTTCCAGCCCTACAGGAAACACTGGCCGTTGGAGAACGGGCCGATTTCTGCGTCGGCCACTTCAATCTCCGGGGGTGGCGGCACTTAGCTGACTACGTGGATCGCTGGGCCGGAGGCGAAGGCCAATGCTGCCGTCTTCTCGTTGGCATGCAGGTCGCGCCCTCCGAGGAGCTACGCCGCACCCTGAAGGGTCAGAGAGAACAGGACACGCTCGATAACCAAACCGCGCTCCGTGAGAAGCGCCGGCTCGCCGAGGACTTCCGGCACCAGCTCGCCTTCGGGGCTCCCACCAACGCCGATGAGGCGGCACTGCGGCAGCTTTCCGCCCAGCTTCACGCCCACAAGCTCACCGTAAAGGTCTACCTCCCGCACCCGCTTCACGCCAAGCTCTATCTCGTTCACCGCCGCGACGTCAACAACCCCATGACGGGCTTCGTTGGAAGCAGCAACCTCACCTTTGCCGGAATGGCTCACCAAGGCGAGCTCAACGTTGACGTGATTGAGCACGATGCCTGCACCAAGCTTGCGGTTTGGTTCGAGGACCGCTGGCGGGAGCGTTGGTGCATCGACATCTCGAAAGAGCTGGCAGGCATCATCGACGAGAGCTGGGCTGCGGCCCGACTGGTTCCTCCCTATCACGTCTATTTGAAGATGGCCTATCACCTTGCGCAGGAGGCCCGCATCGGGCTATTGGAATTCCGCATCCCGAAAATATTCGGCAGCGCCTTGTTTGACTTTCAGGTCGCGGCGGTGAAGATCGCCGCACATCATTTGAACAAGCGCGGCGGTGTGCTGATCGGCGACGTGGTGGGCCTCGGAAAATCCATGATGGCCACGGCCCTGGCCAAAATCTTCGAGGACGATTACTCAACCGAGACCCTGATCATCTGTCCGAAAAACCTGGTGCGGAGATGGCCAGCCGCTAGGGTCCGAGGTCTCGCGCGAGATGGCCGGCAAAGCCATCGACTGTTGGCAAAGAGTCTCGGCTTTGAGCCTCGGTCTTGCGGTCCATGGATGCTTGACTCGCCCGATACGGGGCGGCCTCCGAATACGAGGGCCTTGAGAATCATCCGATCCTGGAGGAACACACGATGACACAACTCACTCTGCAGATGCCGGAATCGGCCTTCGCCGCGCTGCACCAGGCCCCCGACGAGTTCACACGAGAGATGCGCATTGCGGCGGCGGTAAAATGGTATGAGCTTGGCCGGATATCACAGGGCCGGGCAGCCGAGATCGCCGGTCTCTCCCGCGCGGCCTTTATCGATGCGCTGTCGCGTTATCGGGTGAGTCCTTTCCAGTATACGGCGGAGGAATTGGAGCAGGAGCTGCGCGATGCGGATTGATGCGGTTGTCGTCAATGCCTCGCCGCTGATTACCCTGTTCCGCAGCGGGCAATCAGACTTGTTGCCCAGCCTGTTCAACCGAATCGTGGTCCCCGAACCGGTATGGTAGGAGGTGGTTGTCGACGGGAGGGAAGATGCCGCCGCCCGCGAGCTGGGTGTTCAGTCGTGGGCAATCCGCGAGCCGGTCGTCGCCTCTCCCCGCATTGATGCATGGAATCTCGGTGCTGGAGAGACGGCCGTTCTGAGCTACGCGCTGGCGCATTCGGGCGTGCGTGCGGTCGTAGACGACGCCGATGCGCGGCGTTGTGCCAGGACGTTGGACATCCCTTTTCTGGGTACTGGCGGCCTTCTGCTGCTTGCCAAGCGGCGCGGGCTCCTTCCGTCAGTAGCGGACGCACTACAAAGGCTCCGCGATGCCGGACTCTGGCTGTCCGACGATCTGGTCAGGCTCTTGATGACGCGGGCCGGTGAGTAACCAAAGACCGGCTTGAATTACTAACGAGGTACTGGGATAGAAGACATTCCCCATTGATTCGGCTCAGCGTAGCCAGGTGCTGACCGTCGGAGATGTCGTCTATCCAACGTTCTCTTTAGTAGGTGCCATCTCGGTCTCCTGATCGGCAGAGACCGAGCATGCGCGAGTACCGCCCTCCAGCGCAGGAGGGAAACCACTCTCCGCCGGAGCGATGATGGTTCCGACGGCGCATCGGAACGGCATTCAGCGTACTACCCGCCAAACCGCGCTTGCGCGAAACCGGTTGTTCCTTGCCCTTGCCAGCGACTTGGTTATCGCGCACGTCGCGGCGTCGAGTTGACTTGCCGCATAGCTCTCGGAATAAGCAAGGTTAAGGGGATGGCTTCGTTTGGTGGCACCCCGGCCTCTTTGCCCCGCGCACGGTGAACGCGGGAACCGTTCTAGACGGGCCGCGGCGAGCATCCGTTTTTCTTGGTGAGCGTCACCCAAACCCGTGCCTCCGGCGGTTGCGGTCTTCCTGCGCCTTGAACTGCTGGAATCGGGGCAGGAACTTGTCCCAGTCGATGATATGCGAGTCGATCTCGGGGCCGTCGATGCAGGCGTGCTTGCGCACCAGGCGACCCTCCTGCATCACCGGCACCATGCAGGCGCCGCACATGCCGGTGGCGTCCACCATGATGGAGTTCAGGCTGGCTACCGTGCGCACCCCGTAGCCCTTGGTGAGGTCGCTGACGGCGCGCATCATCAACGGGGGCCCGATCGTCACCACCTCCCCGAGCGTGCGGCCGGCGCCGGATTTCGCCTTTTCGAGCATCTCGCCCAGAGGACCCGTAACGAAGCCCTCGATGCCGAAGCTACCGTCGTTGCTGGTGTAGACCACGTCCAACAACTCCGGATACTCGGCCTGCAGCAGCCCGATGCGCTCTCCCTCGCCGGTCCAGAACTTGAGCGCGTCGGTCCTGAAGCCCGCGATCAGGGTCACGTGATTGCCCATGCGCAGGTTCTCGCGCATGATCGGGTACACGGGCGGCAGGCCTACTCCGCCGGCGGTGAACACGACGGTCTCGCCGTTCTCGTACCGGTGCAGCTGGCTCGGTAGGCCCAGCGGTCCGGCGATGCCGGCGAAGGCGTCGCCCACGGCCATCCGGTTCATCATCATCGAGCTGCTGCCGAGACCCTGGATGACCAGATCGATGGTGCCTGCCTCCGCGTCCCAGTCCGCCAGGGTCAGCGGGATCAACTCGCCCTGCTCCCAGGCGAGTACCCGCACGAACTGACCGGCCTTCGCCGCCTTGGCGACCAGTGGAGACCGGACGACGAACTCGACGATGCCTTCGGCCAGATCGATCTTCTCGACGATCGTCTGAGGGGCCTGGCCCAGCTTGGTGTAACGCTCAGCGCTGGCGACCAGGGACTTAATCTCACTCAGGGAGAAGGGGATCTCGCCGGCGATCTCCCGGGCGGCAGCCTGACCGTCGCCAGCGGCCTTGATCGCCGTCGAGCCGCCGCGGTTGGCGTCGCCGCCGGTGTAGACGCCATCCACCGAGGTCTCGTGGGTGCCGGGGCGAATCTCGATGGTGCCCCACTTGCTGGTCTTGAGGTCCGGCTCGGCGTCCTTGACGATGGGGTTGGAGGCATTGCCGAGCGCCATGATGACCAGGTCGACCCGCATCTCCTCCGTCTCGCCGGTGACCAGCGGACTGCGCCTTCCGGACGCGTCTGGCTCGCCCAATTCCATGACGTCCAGGACGGCGTGGGTGACGAAGTGGGTCTTGTCGCTGCCAATGAACTCGCGTGGAGCCCGAAGCGCCTTGAGCTGGATGCCCTCCTCCAGCGCATGGTGCAGCTCCTCCACCCGGACCGGCATCTCGTTCTGGGTGCGACGGTAGACGATGGTCACCTTGCCCCCAAGGCGCCTAGCCGTGCGCGCCGCGTCCATCGCGGTGTTGCCGCCGCCGATGACGATCACCTCCTTGTCCCGGGTCTCCGGCAGGGGGGTCTCGTACCCTTCCCTGTGCGCCTGCATCAGGTTGACGCGGGTAAGAAACTCGTTCGCCGACAGGATGCCGAGCAGGTGCTCGCCCGGCACGTTCATGAACCGCGGCAGCCCGGCGCCGGTGCCGATGAAGATCTTCCAGAATCCGGCTCGCTTCAGGGCCTCGAGCGTGGCGGTCTTGCCCACGATGAAGTTGGTCACGAACTTCCCGCCCATCCTGGTGATCTTCGCCACCACGTCGTCGATCAGCTCGTTGGGCAGGCGAAATTCGGGAATCCCGTAGCGCAGGACGCCGCCAAGCGCGTGAAAGGCCTCGAACACGGTGACCGGGTAGCCCTCCTTCGCCAGCAGATAGGCGTTGATCAGGCCCGCGGGCCCGGAGCCGACGATGGCGATGGGCGGCTTGTCCGCCTTGGCCCAGGGATTGACCGAGTCCTGGACGTCGAGGATCGCCTCCGGGCTGAGGACCTTCTCGCTCTGCGGCAGGTACCACTCCAACTGCCCGATCTCGATGGGGCGCGCGTTGTGAGTGCAGACCCCCTGACACTGGATCTCCTGCGGGCACACCCGGCCGGTGACGTTGGGGAGCGGGTTGGACTCCTTGATCAGCTGCAGGGCCTGCTTGAACTTGCCCTCGCCCATCAGATGCAGAACCTGGGGGATGTGGATCTTGACCGGGCAACCGCCCTTGTTCTCCCCGCGGTCCATGACCGGGAGACCGAGCTCACAGGGACGATCGTCGCACTGCTTGTCGCGCAGCACCTCCAACCAGACCAGCAGCTCCACCTCGCGAAAGTCGTAGCCGAGCCCCAGGTAGCCGAGATAGCCCTGGTTGACCAGATCGAAGTCCTTGGCCCTTTCCTCGGGCGATCGGATATAGGGCGGGATGCTGTTTTCGCCCGGCCAGCCCCGGGAGAGTCCTCGGAACATCGGGTAGCGGTCGGACAGATGCTCGTCGATCGCGCGGATGAACTTGCGCTTGAACTTGAGCGGAATGTTCCAGAGGAACCGCTGCAGCAACGCGCTCATGTCGTCGCCGCGGAGCAGCAGATTCCAGAACATCTTGGTGAAGGCCCCGCTCAGCTCCTCCTGCTGAAACTCCCAAGCGATCGCATTGGTGCCCTCGGCGATGAACACCTGACGAAAAAACTGCGGGTCAGTGACCAGGCGTCTTTGCAGCAGGCCGATCTGCTTCTGGAACAGCTCGACGGCTTCGCTGTGCTCGAGCGCCCGGATCTCCTCCCGAGCGTCCTCGATGCGGTGCCGGCTGGCCTCGATCTCGCGGCTCGCCTGGTAATAGTGCTGCACGTCGCCCTGGTCGTAGGGACATGGCGGAGGGGAGTCTGCCCTGACTCTAACCCCTTTGGATGGCCCGTCGAAAGTGTGTGACATGGCGCTACCTCGTGTTCCTAAGATTGCTCGAACCTTGCGCAGCAGACCTTGGGAAAGCGCTGATGAATTCAGCGCTTTCCACGGCACATGGATGTGACGCCATTCTCAAGCGCGTAAGCGATTGAAAATGGAGCCACCCGAGAACCGCGCTTCTTGGGTGGCGTGCTGACGTTGGGCGGGATGACCCGTCATCGGCATCTCTCTAATCCGGCCGGTGGAAGCGGATGATCTCCGCATCGCAGTCGTCGGCGACCCGGGATGCGCGATGGATCAGGTCTGCCGTCAGCTCGATTCTGTCGAGCACGCCGGGGATCACCCGGCTCACCTCTTTCGGCTCTCCCGCAACCATGATCTTGGTCTTCTCGAACAGCTCGCCGAGATCCTGATAGCAGGTCTTGCAGTTCGTGCACTTGGGCATGTCGCCAGCGGCGATCTCCACCAAGGGCTGGGGTGCGCCTCTATCCGCGATCGAGGGCGCCTTCTGCGACTTGGTCTGCACCCCGATGCCGGCTAGCGGCACGGTGGCGGTGTTCGCCACGGCCGGGGCGCCGGACAGGGAGGCGAGCTCGGCCATGCCGCGTGCGATCGAGTCGATGGAGTGCTCGCGCTCCGCGTTCGACTGCTGATACCTCTGCTGCCATGCCTCCAGCTCCTGGCGGTGGCTCGCCTGCATGCGATCGACGTGCAGCCCGCTCAGGTACTCCAGCATGCGCCAGTTTCTGCGCCGCTCCTCGGTCAGGTCGATGATGGCCGGGGAGACCGCCAGCTTCACCAGCCGCTTGTTCTCGTCCGCGGACCAGATGAAGGGCACCTTGCCATGTCGCGCCTCCGGGGCGAGGTCGATGTACTCGTGCACCGGCACCGGCTGCCCTTCGCCGTTTACCGGATGGAAGTGCTTCTGGAAGCGCCCCTCGTGCACCGCGAAGTCCGCCGGCGTGAAGGGGATCTCCTTGAGCTGGTGATTGCCCTGGGCATCTACGTATTCCAGGGTCGTCATGACCCAGTCCTTGCCGATGTCGGGGTTGCCCTCGAGCGTGAAGCGCTCGGCCAGGGTGTCGCCCCGCCTCGGGTCGTGCACGAAAACCGGGCTCATACGGCTGTCCACCGCCAGACGGGCGCGGCGGCTGCCCGCGTCGTCCGCGATGCCGTGCTCCGACTGACAGGTGGTGTAGGTGTCCAGCACCGCCGGTGACTCGTTGTAGGTCAGGAACTCCATGACGTTCTTCATGAAGTGCCCCTGCAGGGCGGCATTGGTCTGGATGACCAGTACCCGCGGGTGGAAGGCCGCGATCAGCCCCAGCTCCTTGCGGTCCTCCTGCTTGCCGATGTGGGCGACGCCGAAGCGCGTCAGGTCGGAGTCCTGGGCCGTGAAGCTGGCGGTGGACGTCTGACCGCCGGTGTTGGAGTAGGCGCCCGTGTTGAGCACCACCACCTTGATCGGAGTGTCCGTGACCAACAGCCGCGACAGGGCGCCGAAGCCGATGTCATAGGTCGCGCCGTCGCCGCCCATGCTGATGACGGCGGGCAGTAGCGCACGCTCCTCTTCGGAGAACTGGCTCCAGTGAAAATAGCGGAAGAACCGGTCGTGGATCTCCGGGTTGTAGTGATCCTCCAGGTCCAGCTTGGCGGTGCGCAAGGCGCGGAAGTCGTCCACCGCCGTGGCGCAGATGCCTTCGAAGATGCCCTTTGCCAGGGGTGCAGCATCCTGGAACAGGCTGTTTACCCAGGGGTCCGTGTAGGGGTTGTAGGGGAAGGTCGAGGCATAGACGCTGCTGCAACCCGTGGCGTTGGCGAAGGCCGCGCCCGCCGGGCCGTTCCCCGTGGGCCCCCCCTCGAAGTGGAACAGACGACGCTCCAGGGTCTCGACCGTCGCCTGCATGCGCTGTAGCCGATCCGGATCGTGGTCGTCGTGCTTCACCCTGCCCATCTTGGCGTTGAGGCCGTCGATCAGGCCCTCCAGCTCGCGGATGTGATCCCTGCGCTTCTTCTGGTGGATGGCCCGGTTCGCGGCGGTGAGCAGGCGAATCGCGGTCACCTCGCCGCAGCCGCGACAGGCACCGTGACCGCCGGTCATGGCATAGTAGTTGTCGTGATCCAGGATCAGGCGCTTGGTGTCGCCGCCCGGGCTGACCGAGTTCTCATGGAAACGGGCGGCGGTGTTCGGAAGCCGGCTCAGGGCCTCGAAACGGGTCTGCAGCTCGCGCAGGACCTGGGAGCTTTGCCGCCGGGCAGTGAGCGCCCCGGGTCCGCAGACGTCGACGCACTCCAGGCAGCCGCTGCACTTCCAGGGATCGATGCTAACCGAGTAGAGGCCACCGGTTCCCGGGACCTTCCCCTCCATAGCGTCGAAGAAGGGCCGCGTCTTGGCCACGGGGTACAGGGTCAGCCCCTCCAGCATCTTCTCGAAGCCGCGCCGCAGGGACACGTTTTCCGTGTCGACATCTGCCACGGCCTCCGCGGCGATCTCGTGCAAGGGCTTGGGGTCCTTGCTCGGCAGCCTGCGGTAGGCGTCGCGGATGGACTTGGTCAGCGGGAAGACATAGCTCGACATGAGCGACTTCTGCTGCTCGGTCACGTCCAATCGGGCGATGGCGCCGAGCAGCAGGTCGTGGATCTCGTGCACCGTGTTCGGGATGGCGGCATCCGGGCAGACCATGGCGCATTCCATGCAACCGGTGCACAGATGTGCCGTATATTCCGGCACTGCAAGCCGGAACAGACCCTTGTCCCTCCAAGCGGCGCTCGCCACCGGCATGAAGAGTCCCGTGCCAGGGAGTACCGGCGCCTCGGCGATGGTGCCGTCCGAAAACCGGTCCGACATCATTTCGTTGTAGTACTCCCGCTCGAAGACGCCGCAGGTCGAAGCGCCGCAGGCGGACTTCACCATGGCGGCGGAGACGGCCACGCCCGGTCCGCCATCCACCGCCGCGAGCCGCTCCGCCTCGGCGAAGGCCGGATCGCGGTAGTCGACCCGCAGCGTGGCCTCTAGCCCTTCGCGAATGACTGCCATATTGCTTTCCACCACCGTGTCGCCCTTGGCTCCGAACTTCTTGGTGACCTGCCGGCGCACCTTTTCCAAGAGCGTCTCGATGGGGGCGTCCGCGGCGATCCGGTCCACGTGGCCGCAGACGGCGCCGATGAAGGCGATGCCCATCATCCGGATCTCCAGGTCCGGCGCCGGCGCGTGCTTCTTGGCCACGCCGAAGGCATCGACGATGTAGAGCTTTATTCTTCGCTCCCTTATGGTCCGTCGGGCGTGCGCGGGCAACTCTTTCCACACCTCGAGCGGGGTGTGGTGCGACTGCATGATCAGGGTGCCGTCTTCCGCCAGACCGCGCAGGGCGTTGGTGTGGCTGAACACCTTGTGATCCGGAGAGACGACGATTTCCACGTCTTCGAGCTCGGCGTTCGTGATCTTGATCGGCTCGGGGCTCAGCGAAATGTAGAAGTTCGTCGGGGCACCGCTCTTCTCGGAGCCATACTTGGGCGCCGACTTGGAATGCATGCCCAGCAATCCAGCCAAGATATCGGTGAGCAGCTTGCCGGTGGCGATGGTGCCGTACCCGCCAACCGAGTGGAACCGCAGCCGGAAGGCCCCAGGCGGCAGGAGGCTCGGGTTCTCTTCGGTCTCGAACGCCATGAACTCCGTCTCCGGGTAGGCCGCCCGCAGCCTGTCCTGCAGCTCGGCGACCCGTGGCGTCGGGTCCTTTGCGAAAAACTGAGAGCCCAGGTAGAAGAAGGGCACGTTGAGCGCGCTGTCCATGTTCTTGAAGGCCGCGATCAGGTGACGGGGCTGCAGGTCATGGGCGCCCAGACCGAAAATACCGGTGCTGATCTTGGGCAGGCTGTTGATCGGCGGGATTCCCTGGTGGCGGATCAGATCGCCGTTCTCCCGTGCCTTGAACAGCGCCTGGGTGACCAGGTTGGTCAGGACGGCGACGTCCGAGCGCTCCAGCACGGTCACCGCCTTCTTACCGGCCAGGGCCGAGACGACCTCTCCCTCCGGGAACGGCTGCAGCAGCTTGATGGAGACGACGCCCACCTTCTTTCCCTGTCCCCGCAGGTAGGAGGCCACCGCCTCCGCATCGTCGGTCACCGAACCGAGGCCAACAATGACGTGATCGGCATCGTCGGCCAGGAAGCCCCTTACCGGCGAATAGAAGCGCCCGGTGAGTGCGCCGTATTCCGCCATTGCCTGCCTGACGAAGCGCGGCACCTCGTTGGCGAAGTGCGTCTTGTGATCGACCGATCCTGCCTGGAAGTCGGGTTGGTTCTGCACCCCGCCGGTGAGACCGGGGTTGTTGACGTCCACCAGCGCCGGCACCAGCTGGCGTGTCCCCCTTTCGTGGGAATTGAGCCACTGCCGGCGCCATTGCCCCCGGAGCTCGTCGGGTATCCAGCCCAGGGTCTGCGCGATCATGGCGCCCGCGTTGTCCCTTTCGATGTCGTCACCGCGGGCGTCGATGAACGAGCGCAGCGCCTCCAGATCAGCGGGCGCGATATCTCCTCTGTGCCTGACCAGGTACTGCTCCAGCTGGCAGACCCGACCCTTGGCGCCGTACAGCATCTCCTGGGCCACCGTCGGCGCTCTGATCCTGCCCGCCGGATCGCCCAAGAACTCGTGCAGGAGCTCGGGCTCCGGCAGACGGGCCTCGCTCTGCATGTGGCTGGTCGCGAAACCGTCCATCGCGTTGGCTACCGGGATCAGCGATAGGGCACTGACCCGGTAGGCGATCGCTGCCAGGTCGGCGGCCTCCTGGGGATTGCTTCCGAACAGGACCGTGTAACCGGAAGGCAGGAGCGCGTACACGTCGTCGTGCCCTGCCATGACGTTCAGAGAGTGCTTGGAGACGACACGGGCGGCGATCTGCAGCACGAAGCCGCCGATCTTTTTCCCCACGGTCACGTAGTGGGATTCCAGCCCGTAGAGGATCCCCTGGCTCGACGATGCGTTGGAAATGTACTTGCCGCCCGTCAACGCCGCCCCCATGGCGCCGCTCTGGGCCGAATGCTCTCCTTCGGGTTCGAAGAAGAACGGGTGCTTGCCCCAGACGTTGCAGCCACCCCGGGCACGAAAGGCCTCGAACAACTCCGAGATCTCGGTGGACGGCGTGATCGGATAACCGATGACCCCACCACACACCTGCCCCATGACATGAGCCACCGCTCCGTTGCCGTGGATCACGGTCTCGATGCCGGGATACTTGTGATCGGGGCGCGGTAAAGCGTCGCCGGACGCATCCACGGAAACGAACCCGGCTACCGGCGTGTCGATGGAGTCACTTCCCGGATCTATCGGCCGCAACTGTCGCATCGTCATCCTTCACGTCCTCCTGAAACTTTTCTGGTTGGCGCCGGAATAGCGCCTGTTTTCGTGGCGAAAATATCCCGTGAACGATGGCACGCGTTTATTACGGTTCGATGTCAGCGGACCGCTCTACGCTCGCGACCGCGGGCGAGGGTCAATACGTACGTGCCCACCAATTGCTGTAGCCCTCAAGCGGAGCGACTGGTAACAAAACCGTCATCTGCCTCGGCTAGCATGCCTGGGGAGTTTGCCGCTTTCCAGGTGGCTGTGCCCGCTTCGGCGGGCTTTTTTTTGCCTGTGCCGCAATTCAGTGAATTGTGACAACGAAATTATCCCCTGGATTCCCCCTGGGGAGTGGCCCTCTCGGCTCGAAATCAAAGCGGATTGTGCGCATTGGTGCCCGGGGCGGGACTCGAACCCGCATGACCAAGGGTCGAGGGATTTTAAGTCCCTTGCGTCTACCGATTTCGCCACCCGGGCGGGTGTGTTGGACGGCATGTCGCCATGGGGATTACTGACGCCGCTTACCGGTCAGGCGGGGCGCACGACGGAGGGAGAAGTGGAGGCTGAGCCCGGAATCGAACCGAGGTACACGGCTTTGCAGGCCGCTGCATAACCACTCTGCCACTCAGCCCAAGGGCGCAAATTATATTGGCGACCCATGTGTTTGTCACGTTTCCACGCGTGCGGCCAGGTCGAGGTCCCGGAACTCCAGTCGGCAGCGAAAACGTATATCCCTGCCACCGCCGGGGTTCGCGTCGACAGCGAAGCAACCACCCTGGAGCTGTCACGCGGGCAGGCGGTCGAGAACGCCGTACAGGGCTTGATTGATGCGCTGGTACACTGCGCCGCCGGCAGCCAGCACGAGCTCGGCGCTCTGAACGCAAGGGGCCGGTTCGATCTCATCGCTACAGTTGGCGACGATATCCCTTACGCTTCCCGGCGTGGACTCCAGGTGGAATTGAAGCCCGAGCACTCTGCCTCGATGCAAGAAAGCCTGGTTTTCGCACGCCTCGCTGCGGGCGAGGTGCACCGAATCCGGCGGCAGATCGAAGGTGTCTCCGTGCCAATGAAACACCTCGAGGCGCTCCGGCAGGAAACCGAAGGCATCGGATCGCCGACCGGCGTCGGTCAGCGCGATCGGGTACCAGCCGATCTCCTTCTGGTGGTTGCGATAAACACGGGCCCCAAGCGCCTCGGCGATCAGCTGGGCGCCAAGGCAGACGCCGATGATGGTCTTGCCGCTGGCGATGGCGGCTGCGATGAATCGCTTCTCGTCCCTTAGCCACGGATGCGCGTCGACATCCTGCACGCTCATCGGTCCCCCCATGACGACGAGTCGATCGTAGTCCGATTGGCCGGGCAATGCAGCGTTCTCGAAGAGCGGCAGAGCCGCCAGCGAATGACCGTTGGCGGCAGCCCAATCGGCGATTGCTGCGGGGCCTTCGAAAGGAACGTGCTGCAGACAAAGGATTCGCATGGTCGATAGCCTCGCATAGGTCCACCCGGCTCTTGTTACCGGCGATGGGAATCAGCAACCCGGACTCTCGAGGTCCAGTCCCGCGCGCCTGCCGAGCAGGGCGTTGGCGCGGAACAGTCCGATCAGGGTCTTGGCATCCTGGATGGTGCCATCGGCACACCAGTCGAGGGCCTGGGTCAGAGGGAGCCAGTGGATCTCGATGACCTCGTCGCCCTCATGCTCATGACGGGCTTGTTGCAGCCCGCGAGCCAGATAGAGATGAATGACCTCCGTGAACACGCCTGGCGAGCTGATCATGGCGCCGAGATCGGTCCAGTCTTCCGCTACCACGCCGGCCTCCTCTTCCAGCTCGCGGCGGGCCGTGCCGTAGGGGCCTTCCCCGGGGTCGATCTTGCCGGCCGGAAGCTCCCACAGCCAGCCGCCTCCGGCGTGCCGGTACTGCCGAAGGAGACAGACCCGTCCGTCCCCATCCAAGGCAACCGCCGCAGCGCCGCCAGGATGGCGGATGATCTCCAGCTCGACCAGTTGGCCGTTCGGGAGCTCGACCTCCTCTACCCCGACGTCGATGACCCTGCCCCGAAAGACCTGCCGGCGCCCCTTGAGCCTACTTTCCGCCATTGGCTTTGCTCCACCGCTTGGAAGCCCGTACGAGAGGCAACTAAACTACCGGCCCTGGCGGGCCCAGACAACCCGCGCGACCTTACGACCCCGGAGCCGACACCTTGGCGCAAGACGACCTGACCATCGCCCTTACCTTTGGCGCCTACTTCGCTGTCGTGCTCTTCATCGGTTGGTACGCCTATCGGCAGACCGCCGATCTCTCGGACTTCATCCTCGGCGGGCGCCGCCTTGGCGGCGGCGTGGCGGCGCTCAGCGCCAGCGCCTCCGACATGAGCGGCTGGCTGCTGCTCGGGCTGCCCGGTTTCGCCTACGCGTCGGGACTGGAATCCGTCTGGCTGGCCGGTGGTCTGCTCGTCGGCACCTGGCTGAACTGGCGTCTGCTGGCGGTGCGGCTGCGGGTGTTCAGCGAGGCCTACGGCGACTCGCTCACCCTGCCGGAATACTTCGCCAACCGCTTCGGCGACGACAGCGGCTGGCTGCGCGGCATCTGCGCCTTCTTCATCCTGCTCTTCTTCCTCATCTATACCGGCTCCGGCCTCGCCGCCGGGGGCAAGTTGTTCGCCTCCGTCTTCGGCCTGCCCTACCTCTGGGCTACCGCCGCAGGAGCGCTGGCAATCCTGATCTACACCGCCGTGGGCGGCTTTCTGGCCGTATCCTGGACCGATGTCATCCAGGGTCTGCTGATGGCCGTCGCCCTGGTGGCCGTGCCCGTAGCGGCGTTCTCCCTCGCGGGTGGTCCGGGCGCCGGATTCGCCCGTATCGAATCGATTGACCCCAACCTGCTGACCCTCTTCACCGGGGCCGACGGCCAGGCCTTGGGAATCGTTGGCATCATCTCTCTCGCCGCTTGGGGGCTCGGTTACTTCGGTCAACCGCATATCCTGGCGAGATTCCAGGCCATCCGCTCCCCGGCGGCAGTCACGGGCGCGCGGCGCATCGCCGTTTCCTGGGTGGCGATCACCCTAGTTGGTGCCATGCTCTCCGGGCTTGCCGGCATCCTGATTCTCGATCCGCCGCTCGCGGGAGGCGATCGCGAAAAGGTCTTCATCCAGCTCGTGGGTCTGCTCTTTCACCCGGTGATCGCCGGGATCTGTCTGGCGGCAATATTGGCGGCGATCATGAGCACCGCCGACTCCCAGCTGCTGGTTTCTTCATCCGCCTTCACCGAGGACTTCTACCGCGCCGTGCTGCGGCGCGAAGCGAGGCCCCGCGAGCTGGTGGCCGTTGGGCGCGCATCCGTGGTGGTGCTCTCCGGCCTCGCCTTTCTGCTCGCTATGGACCCGGACACGCTGATCCTGGATCTCGTGAGCTACGCCTGGGCCGGCTTCGGCGCCGCCTTCGGACCGGCCCTGATCCTGTCGCTGTACTGGCCGCGCATGACGCGGCGCGGGGCGCTCGCCGGGGTTTTGACCGGTGGGATCACGGTCGTGGTGTGGAAGCAGCTCGAAGGCGGCCTGTTCGATCTCTACGAGATCGTCCCGGGATTCCTCCTATCCCTGCTGGCCATCTGGGCCTTCAGCCTGAGCGACCGGACCCTCGACCGCGAGGGGCTGCGGACTGAGTTCGCCCGCGTCGCGAATCGGCTGCCCTGATCAGGCGCAGACGCGCGGGCAGCAGGATCACGGGTCTCGTCCGGCCCCTCCCCGGTCGCCCGCGCATTCGCTCGCGGACCATCGTCGTCGTTGCGGCACCGCTCGTCACGCATTCCCACCGGGAATGACATGGATCTGCTGCGGAGCAACGACCCTGCCGTCCTCGCCGAACGGACACGAGAGATCGAAATACTCGCCTCGGCGCGCGATCCGGTAGCCCTTGCTCTCGATCAAGCGCCCGGCGGCTTCCGACTCGAAATGGTAGAACACCATCCGCAACCACTGCTCCTGCTTGTACTCGCGGGTGATGTCCTGGAGACAGGTATGGGAGGGATTCTGGCTGGTCGCGCAATCGTGGAATATGCGCTCGCCGCGGCTGGCGTAACGGCTCAGGGTTTCCGGGATCGGTCGCGTATCCCCGGTGTAGAGGAACCGCCCCTCGAGCGCCAGTCCGAAAGCGGCGAGGTATTCGTGATGCCTCACCGGGAACACGCTGAACACGAGGTCGCGGTGCCAGAATCGCTCCGACACCGGAACCAGCTGGAAAACGTCCCAGAAGTTGCAGCCACCCTCCGCCAGGAGATTCGGGTAATCGGCCAGCCGCCGCTGCAGCGCCCCGAGAAGCGGAACCGGGATGAACAGTCGCGGCGGCGCCTGGACCGATTCTCCTGTGGCCAGACGATAGAAAAGATTCTCCAACCCGCCGATATGGTCAAGGTGGGGATGGGTGATGAAAACGGCCCTGGGTAGCTCCCCGTAGGCGTCGAGGTAGGCAGACACCGTATCCGGGCCGCAATCGATGAGCAGCCAGGGATCGTTCCTGCTCTCCAGTACCGCCGAGGAAGACCCCAGCGCCACCGCATGAGAGTTGCCTACGCCGAGAAATCGCAGACCGAAAGAAGACATTTGAAACCTGCCAGTGGCTGCCGAGACGCAATAAACCGTGAGGCCTAAAGTTGCCGTCTTCAACGAGCGTCAGCCTCTACCGGACCGGACACCGGGATACCTCGGGCTGCTCCCCCGCGTTGAGCGGTAAAGAGGCATGGGTAAACGGCGGGCGCACCCTGATCGGTAGCGGCCGCGCGTCCAACTCCTTGTTCGAACCTTGGGCCTGTGAGCTAATACCAAAGCGTTTGCGCCGACGGCCCGATAGCGGGGATGCCTCTTTTGCTCGATGCACTCCGAGAAGCCTTCGGGCATACGCAACCGCGCGACCTGTCATCAGACGGTAATTCGGTGTCCATAGAATAGCCAGGATATTCATTACCCTCGCCGTGACCAAGACTCGCAGACCCATGGCAAACATACTCGTTGTCGATGACGAACCGGATATTCGCGAAGTCATCCGTTTCGCGTTGGAGGGGGCCGACTTCCGGGTGCTGGAGGCAGGCCATGCCGATGACGCGCGCAAGCTCCTGATGTCCGAGAACCCGGATCTGGTATTGCTGGACTGGATGCTTCCAGGACGCTCAGGGCTTGAGCTCGCCCGGCAGTTGAAGCAGAACCCGAGGACGCGCGCCCTTCCGATCATCATGGTCAGCGCCCGCGGGGAGGAGGAAGATCGCATCAAGGGGCTCGACACGGGCGCCGACGACTACATCGCCAAGCCCTTTTCACCCCGCGAAATGGTTGCCAGGGTCAATGCGGTGCTGCGCCGAACCAAATCGGACGATGCCAGCGACGAGGTCGAGATCGGAGGGCTGCACATCGACAACATCAGCCACCGCGTCAGCGCCGACGGACAGCGCGTCGAGGTCGCGCCGACGGAATACCGGTTGCTGCACTTCTTCATGACCCACGCCGACAGGGCATTCAGCCGCTCCCAACTGCTGGATCAGGTGTGGGGCGATCAGGTCTATGTCGAGGAGCGCACCGTAGACGTCCACGTGCGGCGCCTGCGCAAGGCGTTGGAGACCACTGGGCACGACCGCCTGCTGCAGACAGTCCGTGGCGTGGGCTACCGCTTCTCCGAGCGGGAATAGGCCCGAGCATTCACCATTGCCCTTGGCACCGGATGCGTCCCAAGCTCCACGCGCGGATCCTCCTGCTACACCCGACGCACTGAGCAGGCGGCCGTCCGCAGCCGGGGCCCGCGCAAGACTCGCGCAAACCGCGCTTGCAATGCGTCAGTCGCTGCTCGTTGAGGTCTACTTCATCGCCGCCTCGGCGACTGCAATCGCCGCTCTCGCCTGGATCGGCCTCCCTCCGGCAATCGTTTGGCCGCTGGGGCTCATTCCGTATCTTGGCTTCAACCTCTACCAGCTGGTTCGCATCAACCTGCTTATCCGCGCGCATCGCCGGCTAACGCCGCCTTTCCCGCCGGGTTTGTGGGAAGGGGTTTTCCGCGCCATCGCCGAGTTCCAGCAGAGCGGACGCAAGCGTCGCAAACGTCAGATCCGTTTCATCCGCCGCTTCCGAGAGGCGGCCATGTCAGTCCCCGACGCGCTCGTTATCCTCGACCGGCACAAGCGCGTGGAATGGGCAAATCCCGCGGCCGCCACGCTCATGGACGTGGTTTGGCCCCGCGACCAAGGGAAGCTGCTGACCGAGCTCTTGCGGCACCGGCAGCTCGGCGAGCTGATTGAAGCGGGGGAGTACGCGCGCCCGCTGGAAATCGCCCCGAGCCACAACCGCGCCATCACCCTGTCTCTGCGCATCACGCCCTTTGGCGAACGCAAGCGCCAACGCCTCGTGGTAGGGCGGGACGTCACCAAGATCTACCACCTGAACATGATCCGCAGAGACTTCGTCGCCAACGCGTCCCACGAGCTTCGCACCCCGCTCACGGTCATCTCCGGCTTTCTAGAGACCTTGGCCGACTCGCCGGCGACCCCACAGGGCCACCGTCGTCCAATGGAGCTCATGCGCAACCAGACCGAGCGCATGCGCTCGATCATCGAGGACCTGCTCACCCTCTCTCGACTGGAGATGGACGACCAATCGCGGGCGGTCGAACCGGTGGACATACCCGACGAGCTGCAACTCATCCTGAACGAGGCGCATGCCTTGAGCGGCGGAGGGCACACCTTCGAGAGCGAAATCGACCGGGATCTGCTGCTGGTGGGCAATCAGCTCGAGCTGCGCAGCGCCTTCTCGAACCTGATCTTCAATGCCATCAAGCATACGCCGACCGGCACCCGCGTCCGCATCGTTTGGCGCTGGGACATGGGGGAACCGCTGTTCTCGGTCGAGGACGACGGCGAGGGCATCGCCCCGGAGCATATCCCCCGCCTGAGCGAACGCTTCTACCGGGTGGACAAGGCACGTTCGCGCGCCTCGGGGGGTACCGGCCTCGGGCTCGCCATCGTCAACCACGTCCTGAACCGGCACGGCGCCAGGCTCATCATCGCCAGCGAGGAGGGTTGCGGCTCGAGCTTCAGCTGCCGTTTCCCCGCAGAGAGCGCGCTACCGCGCGCCAGGCTAGTGGCCGCCGCGGGCGGTTTGAGTTGAAGCGGACGCGGCGCTGATCCGGGCCAGGGTGCTACTCAGGCGCTGGTGGCCACGGCGCTCCGCGAGGCGTCTTCCCTGAGCTCCGCCTGGAAGGCGGTGTTCACCCGATCCCGCAGCTCCTTTCCCGGCTTGAAATGCGGCACATGCTTGCCGGCCAGGGCGACGGACTCACCCGTCTTCGGGTTGCGCCCCATTCGCGCCGGGCGGTAATGCAGCGAAAAGCTGCCGAATCCCCGGATTTCGATGCGCTCACCCGAGGCCAGGGCATTGCTCATCTGCTCAAGGACACAGCGCACGGCTAGCTCCACGTCCTTGTACGCGAGATGACTCTGCTCGGCGGCCAGAATTTCAATCAGCTCCGATTTCGTCATAGTTCTTGTCCCGCAGGCTGCATGGCGGCCCGTCCGCCCCGGAGCGGGCCGTGCACGAGGAGATGCCCAGGACCTCAGTCCTTCTGCGCCTCTCCCATCTGTTCCTTGAGGATATCGCCGAGCGTAGCTGTGCCGGCCTGCGCATCGCGGGCGTAACCCTTGATGGCGGCGGCTTCCTCTTCCATGTCCTTCGCCTTGATCGAGAGCGAGATGGTGCGGTTCTTACGGTCGACGCCTAGGAACTTGGCCTCGATCTCGTCGCCCTGCTTGAGCACCGCGCGCGCGTCCTCGACGCGGTCGCGGGAGATCTCGGACGCCCGCAGATAGCCCTCGACCCCCTCACCCAGCGAGATCGTCGCCCCCTTGGCATCGACCTCGGTGATGGTTCCATGGACCACGCTGCCCTTCTCGTGGACCGCGACGAAGCTGGAGAAGGGGTCCTTGTCGAGCTGCTTGACGCCGAGCGAGATGCGCTCGCGCTCCGGGTCCACCGACAGCACCACCGTCTCGAGCTCATCGCCCTTCTGGTAGCGGCGCAGGGCCTGCTCGCCGGCCTCGTCCCAGGAGATGTCCGAGAGATGCACCAGGCCGTCGATACCGCCGTCGAGACCGATGAAGATGCCGAAGTCGGTGATGGACTTGATCTTGCCGCTGACGTGGTCGCCCTTCTTGTTGTTGACGGCGAACTCCTCCCAGGGGTTCATTTGGCACTGCTTGATGCCGAGGGAGATGCGCCGGCGCTCCTCGTCGATGTCGAGCACCATGACCTCCACCTCGTCGCCCAGCGAGACGACCTTGCTCGGGTGGATGTTCTTGTTGGTCCAATCCATCTCGGATACGTGAACCAGACCTTCCACGCCCTCCTCGATCTCGACGAAGCAGCCGTAATCGGCGATGTTGGTGACCTTTCCGAAGACGCGGGTGCTCTCGGGATATCGTCGCGAGATGTTGACCCAGGGATCCTCTCCCATCTGCTTCAGACCGAGGGAGACACGCTGGCGCTCGCGATCGAACTTGAGCACCTTGACCTGCACCTCGTCGCCGATCTCCACCACCTCGGACGGGTGCTTGACGCGCCGCCAAGCCATGTCGGTGATGTGCAGCAAGCCGTCGATCCCGCCCAGATCCAGGAACGCGCCGTAATCGGTCAGGTTCTTGACCACGCCCGTGATCTCCATGCCCTCCTCCAGCTTCTCCAAGAGGGCCTCGCGCTCTGCGCTGTACTCCTCTTCGACCACCGCGCGGCGGGAGACGACCACGTTGTTGCGCTTGCGATCCAGCTTGATGACCTTGAACTCGAGGTCTTTGCCCTCGAGGTAGCTGGTGTCGCGCACCGGACGCACATCCACCAAGGAGCCCGGCAGAAAGGCCCGGACGCTGCCGCTGCCGAGATCGACCGTAAACCCGCCCTTCACCTTGCCGCTGATCATCCCTGTTACCGTATCGCCCGCTTCGAAGGCCTTGTCCAGCTGTTCCCAGGCCGCGTGGCGCTTGGCCTTGTCGCGGGACAGGCGCGTCGCGCCGGAGCCGTCCTCCACCGCGTCCAGGGCAACGTCGATCTCGTCCCCGACAGCGACCTCGATGGTGCCGTCGAAGTCGATGAATTGGCTTTTGGGGATAATGCCTTCCGACTTCAGGCCGGCGTTGACCACGACCGTGTCGGAGGTGATCTCCACCACCGTACCCTTGACGATGGTGCCCGGCTGCAGCTGGGTGTTGGAGAGACTTTGTTCAAACAGTTCGGCAAAGCTTTCGCTCATGGGTTTAAGGTTTCCTGACGAGGCGCGTTGTCTCGCTCCTTCCGGAACAAGGGCATGGGTTGAAGAAACGACCCGCCGCAGAACGGTGGATCAAGGGTGTCGGAGTGCCGGCCGCGTCGCTTGCGCACCCCGAAACTAAGAAACCGCTGATCCTCTCAGCGGTTTCGGCGATGCTCTCGCACCGCTGCCTCAGCGACGAAAAAGCAATTGGAACAGACTGTTAGCCTATTCATCGGCATCCACGTCGGGACGCTTCGCGCCCCTCGCGCCTGCCGCTCGGCGCAGCATCAAACGACCGCGTCCGGGAATACGCGCCTTACCGCTTCCAGGACGCGATCAAGCACCTCCGCAATCGAGGACGCCGTGGTGTCCAGTGTCAAAGACCCCTCGGGAGCCCTGAGCGGAGCGACCGAACGCGTGCTGTCACGTTCGTCACGATCGCGTATCTCGTTCACGAGGGCCGCAAGGCTAACATCCAATCCCTTGTCTTTCAACTGTTTATATCGGCGGCGGGCGCGTTCCTCGGGGCTCGCGGTGAGAAAAATCTTCACCTGCGCATCGGGGAAGACGACGCTGCCCATGTCGCGGCCGTCGGCCACCAGGCCCGGCTCGCGCGCGCAGGCTCGCTGCCAGTCGAGCAGGGCTTCGCGAACGGCGCCGTGGGCGGCCACCCGCGACGCCGTCTGGCCGGCCTGCTCGGTGCGGATCAGGCCGGAGACGTCCTCCCCGCTCAGCAGAACCTGCGAACCCCTGAACTTGAGGTCCATTCCAGCCGCCAGACGCGAAAGCCCCTCGGCGTCGTCGACATCGATCCCCCTGCGCTGCGCGGCCAGCCCGAGCACGCGGTACAGGGCGCCGCTGTCCAGGCAGTGCCAGCCGAGCCGTTCCGCGAGCAGGTCCGCGATCGTGCCCTTGCCGGTGCCGGAGGGACCGTCGATGGTGACGACGGGGGTCACGCGCGCACCTCCTCGATCGCCAGGCCGGCCCCCGCGGCCACGGGCGCGAACCCGGGAAAGCTGGTCTTGACGTTGGCGCAATCCGCAATCGTGATCGCCGACTCGGAACGCAACGCCGCCATCGCGAAGGACATCGCGATGCGATGGTCGCCGCGGCTGTCAATGCTTCCGCCCCGGTAGCTTCCGCCCCGGATACGAATCCCGTCAGGCTGGGGCTCCGCCTCGACGCCCAGCGCCTTCAACCCGTCGGCCATGACCTGGATGCGGTCGCTCTCCTTCACCCGCAGCTCCTCCGCGCCGTTCAGCAGGGTCTCGCCCTCGGCAGAGGCAGCGGCGATAAAGAGCGCCGGGAACTCGTCGATCGCGAGCGGCACCTGGTCCTCGGGAATGCGGATACCCCGCAGGCGCGCCGCGCGCACCCGCAGGTCAGCCACCGGCTCGCCCCCGGCGTCGCGGGTGTTCAGCACCGCGATGTCCGCCCCCATCTGGCGCAGGATGTTGAGCACGCCCACGCGTGTCGGATTCATGCCAACGTGCTCGAGAACCAGGTCCGACCCGGGCGCGATGCTGGCGCCGACCAGGAAGAAGGCGGCGGAGGAGATGTCCGCCGGAATGTCTAGCCGGCACGCGGTCAAACGCCCGCCGCCGCTGACACAGACGCTGGCACCGTCGCGCCGGACCGGGTAGCCGAAGGCGGCGAGCATACGCTCGGTGTGGTCGCGGGTGGGCGCCGGCTCGATGACGCAGGTCTCGCCTTGCGCATACAGCCCGGCCAGCAGCAGGCAGGACTTCACCTGGGCGCTGGCCACGGGCATCGGATAGTGGATGCCGCGCAGAACCGGCGCGGGCTCGACGCGCAACGGCGCCGTGCCGGCGGCCGCCGTCCGGATGCGGGCACCCATCAGCGCCAGTGGCTCTGTGACTCTGCGCATCGGTCGCGCGGAGAGCGAGGCGTCTCCCACGAGGGTGGACGGAAAGCGCTGACCCGCCAGCAGTCCCGAGAGCAAGCGCATCGACGTACCGGAATTGCCCAGGTCCAGCGTTGCTTCCGGCTGCTGAAGCCCGTTCAGACCCACGCCGTGAACTCGCACGCGACCGCCATCCGGCCCCTCGATGGGCACGCCCATGGCGCGGAAAGCGGCCAGGGTCGCCAGGCTGTCATCACCCTCGAGGAACCCCGCGATCTCGCTCGTGCCCTCGGCGATCGCGCCGAGCATGATCGATCGGTGCGAGATGGACTTGTCGCCGGGAACGCGCACCCGGCCCCGCAAGCTGCCCCCGGGGCCGACCCGGAAGCTCAATTCGTCTGAACCGCTCAAAGGCGCTGCACTATGAGATCGTTCGGCTGAACATGAGGCCGCGCAGTGTATCGGCGGACCCGAGTGCTGTAAACAGGGGCCGCGCGTCCGGCGCGCTGGGTCGCCGACGGAGAACGCGTCTTGACGCGGGGTCGGGGGCCGGGTCTATGCTGGGGCGCTGCGTTTTGCCGTCGCCGAACCCATATGCAAGGCACTCTCAACCCTGTTCAGGAGCCCTACGTGCAAGAAAGAAGCGTCGATGTCGCCATCATTGGATCCGGCACCGCCGGCCTCAACGCCATGAGCCAGGTGCGCAAGGCCGGTAAGTCATTCGTACTGATTAACGGAGGTGAGCCCGGCACGACCTGTGCCCGTGTCGGCTGCATGCCGTCCAAGGCCATGATCCAGGTCGCCGAGGACTATCACCGCCGCACCCATCTGGGAAAGTACGGCGTAGACGGCCACCAGGAGATGACCCTGGATGTGAGCGAGGCTATGGAGCACGTCCAGGATCTGCGCGACACCTTCGTCGACCGGGTGCTCGGCAACAGCACGGACGACATGCCCGAGGACCTGTTCATCCAGGACTACGCGCACTTTATCGAACCCACACTGATCGAGGTCGCGGGTCAGCGCATACGCGCCTCCCGCGTCGTCATCGCCACCGGCTCGCGTCCCCTCGTACCCAAGGCCTGGGAATCCTTCGGCGACCGCCTGCTCACGACCGATAACCTGTTCGAGCTGGCCGACCTGCCTGAATCCATCGCCGTGATCGGCCTCGGCACCATCGGCTTGGAGCTCGGACAGAGCCTGCACCGACTCGGAGTCGCGGTGACCGGCTTCGATCAGATGACCACCATCGGAGGCACCACGGATCCGGAGGTCTCCCGCTGCGCGCTGGAGCTGCTCGGCAAGGAATTCCCGATCCATCTCGGCGCGCGGGCGGAGATCGCGGAGGAAGGCGAAAAGCTGCGCGTGACCGCGGGCGAGCAGAGCGTCCTGGTCGACAAGGTCCTGTGCAGCATCGGTCGGGTGCCCAACATCGGGAGCCTGGGGCTCGAGAACCTCGGCGTGCCGCTGGACGCCCGCGGCCTCCCCGCGTTCGACCCCAACAGTATGCAGGTGGCGGATCTCCCGGTGTTCATCGCCGGCGACGTCAATGGCGAGCGGCAGATCCTGCACGAGGCAGGTGACGAGGGCAAGATCGCGGGCTACAACGCGGCCAGGGACGAGGTCACATCCTTCCATCGCAAGGTCCCGCTCTACATCAACTTCTGCGATCCCAACATCTGCGCCGTTGGCAAGCGCTTCGCCGAGCTCGAGCCTGAGACCACCGCGGTGGGCCAGATCAATTTCGCGCCCGTGGGACGCGCGCTCATCATGGGCAAGAACCGCGGCGTGCTCAGGGTCTACGCGGACAAGGCGAGCGGGCGCCTGCTCGGATCGGAGATGATCGCGCCCAAGGGCGAGAACCTCGCGCACCTTCTGTGCTGGTGCATCGCGCAGGGACTCACTGTCGGCGATCTGCTGCGCATGCCCTTCTACCATCCGGTAATCGAGGAGGCCCTGCAGGCGGCGCTCTACGACCTCTACGGCAAGGTAGACGCCAAGAACCAGGGCGGTCTGACCGAGCTCGCGCCGATCAGCTGAGCAGGCGCCGGCTTCCTGGCGCAGGCGCCTTCACCTGACGGCGAGCAGTGGCGCCAGGTACGCGCCCGGGAACCCTCGCTACGCGACGTCATCGGTGCGCGGCGCCAAGGCCGCCGCCCTGCCGCGGGCAACATCGACACGCCAGAGCAGCAGCGCGCCGATCAGGAACAGCAGCATGATGGGCAGCAGAGAAAGCCTGGAGTCCCCGGTCAGGGCGGCCGCGGCCGCGACCAGCCCGGGCCCCAGCACCGCGGCGAACTTCCCGACCATGTTGAAGAAGCCGAAGTACTCCGCCGTCCGCCCGACGGGAACCAGCCCGGCGAACAGCGCCCGGCTCAGGGCCTGGATGCCGCCCTGCACCAGACCGATGGCGACCGCGAGGGCATAGAACTCCTCCACCCTATCCATGCCCGCAGCGCCCAGAATCACCAGCATGTAGATGCCGATGGCAAGCAGGATGCTCCGCTTCGTGCCCCAGCGCTCGCCGAGCCGACCGAACACCAGGGCCGCGGGAAAGCCGACGAACTGGGTGACGAGCAGCGCCACCATCAGGCTGTCGGCCGGAAAACCGATGGCGAGGCCATAGTCGACGGCCATGCGCACGATGGTGTCCACGCCGTCGATGTAGAACCAGTAGGCGAGCAGGAAGAGGAAGGTCACCCGGTAGCGCCGCACTTCGCCGAGAACCCCGGACAGCTCGGCCAGCGCCCCGGCCAGCGCCGCCCCGAACGTCCGCTGACCTGAGCCCGCGCCGTCCGGCACCCAGATCGCAACCGGCAAGGTGAACAGCGCCCACCACACCGCCACGCTCAGGAACGCGGCTTGAACCGCCTCTGCCGGCCCCGGAAAACCGAAGGCCCCGGGGCGCAGCGTCATCACCACGTTGAGCGCGAACAGGAGCCCGCCCCCCAGATAGCCCAGCGCGTATCCGAACGCGGACACCCGCTCGTACTCTGCCGGGGCGGCGACGTCGACCAGCAAGGCGTCGTAGAAGATGTTGCTGCCCGAGAATCCCAGCAGTCCAAGCAGATAGACGGCCAGCGCCATGCCCCATTGGCCCTGGGCGAGCCAGAACAGAGCGCCGCTCGCGAGCACCCCGAGCACCGTGAACAGCAGCAGGAATCTCTTTTTCGCCCCGAGTTGATCGGCCAGGGCCCCGAGCAGGGGTGCGGAGACCACGATGAGGAGGCTCGCCACGGAGTTGACGACGCCGAGCCAGAAGGTGCTGTCCGTGGCGGACAGCCCGGATGCCCAGAACTGCTTGAAGAACACCGGAAAGAAACCGGCCATGACGACGGTCGCGAAGGCCGAGTTTGCCCAGTCGTAAAAGGCCCAGGAGATCGCCCGGCGGCGGCGTGAAGCAATACAGCGGTTCAATCTTGGGCCTCGGTCTGAATCCGGAGACGGTGGGTACGGCACGGGCGCGGGTCCCCCGCCGCTGCGCGGGCTGGTCGGCCGGGCGTGTGACGGAGCGCAGGCCGGCCGCGCCGAGAGCGGCCCGTCAGGAGTGAACGTCGCTACAGGCTACGAGGGCCATGCGGACCAGCTCCGCCAATGACGTCGCCCGCATCTTGTCCATCACCCGCGCTCTGTGGGCCTCGACCGTCTTCGCCGTCACCCCGAGCGCGACCGCGATCTCACGGTTCGAACGGCCCTCGGTGACCATGTCCATCACCTCGTGCTCCCGCGGCGTGAGCTCCGCCAGGCGGGCGGCGATCGCCGAGCGCTGGGACTGCAGCGCGCGCTGCCTTTGATCGTGATCCAGCGCGCTGCGTATGCTCCCGAGCAGGGACTCGTCGTTGAAGGGCTTCTCGATGAAGTCCACCGCCCCCGACTTCATCGCCTTCACCGCCATGCCCACGTCGCCATGCCCGGTGATGATGATCACCGGCAGCCGGATCTCGCGGCGTCGCAGGTGCTCCTGCAGCTCGAGGCCGCTCATGCCCGGCATGCGCACGTCGAGCAGGAGGCAGCCCGCGCGGCCGGGATAGTAGTCGTTCAGGAACTCATCGGCGGAACCGAATGTGCGCACCTTCATGCCCACGGATTCGATCAGCCACCGGAGCGAGTTGCGCATCGCCTGGTCGTCATCGACGACGAATACTGTAGGTTCGCTGTTCATCGGCCCTGTCTTGGGTTCTGCCCGCCGGCATCGCTTTCAGCGCCCGCGGGCAATCGGTTCAGGATCTAGGTCGCCGCCGGTGCCCCTATCCGCCCCCATGTCCGAGACCGGATCTGCGCGGATTCATTACGCCGTCGCCTCCATCCGCGCCGTAGCTTCCTCTGCCAGTGGCAGCCGAACGCGAAAGACGGCCCCCCCGCCTCCCGGGGACTCCGCCCAGATGCGCCCCGCGTGATTCTCCAGGATTGTCTGACTGATGGGCAACCCCATCCCCATTCCGGTCTCCTTGGTGGTGAAGAAGGGGTCGAACAGGTGCAGCATGCGCCCCGGCGGGATTCCGGGACCCGTATCCTCGACATCGACCTCGGCGCCGTCCACGAGCCGACGGGTGCGAATGGTCAACCGCCGGCCCTCGGGCGCCACCTCGGCGAGGGCGTCGAGCGCGTTGCGCACCAGATTGAGCAAGACCTGCTCGATCTGCACCAGATCGACGTCAACCGGGATCTCGCCCGCCGCCAGGTCGAGATCGATGGTGAGATTCATCCTCTCGGTCTCGAACTCGACGAACGAGCAGACCTCGCGCACCAGGTGATTGAGGTCGACCAGCGATCGGCTCGGGGGCTGTTTGCCCACCAGGGCGCGTAAGCGGCGGATGATCTCGCTTGCCCGTTGCGCCTGGCTAGAGATCTGCCCCATGGCGTCCACCAGATCCTGCGTCTCCCCCACCCCGCTCTGCAGGCGCCGGCTGCAGCCATTGGCATAGTTGGCGATGGCGGACAGCGGCTGATTGAGCTCGTGTGCCATCCCGGTCGCCACCTCCCCCATGGTGCTGAGGCGGCACACGTGCACGAGCTCGGACTGGTGCTGGCGCGACTCCTGCTCCGCCCGCCGCACGGCGGTGATGTCCCGCGCATAGATGTTGACGTAGCCAAGCTCATGGATGGGCGCGAACAGCAGGGAATAGACCTGATCACCGAGCTGAGTCTCCCGCTCCGTGTTGCGACCGCCCGCGAGCGCGTCCCGCACCTCCGCGGCCCACTCCGGCGGCAGGTGCTCCCCCTCCCGGGTCGTCCAGCCGGCGAGGAGGGGCTCGCTGGCGGCATTCGCGTAGGCGATCAGGCCCTCCGCGTTGACGCGCAGGATCGGGTTAGGGCTCTCGCCCGGGAAGCGCGCCAGGCTCTGGATCTCGCGCTCGGCCTGCTTGCGCTTGGTGATGTCGTGCATGTAGAGGGTGTAGAAGAGCTCCTCCTCCAACCGAATCGGCACGATCGAAAGCTCCATCGGGATCTCCGAGCCATCGGCCCGCAGGGCATTGAGCTCGCTCCTGGCCTGCAGCTCGTGGCCCTCGCGGCGGGCGCGGCGGGATCCCCGCAGCAGCGCGAGGAAGCTCTGGCGCTCCGCATCGGGAACGAAGAGCTTGCTGAAGCTCGCGCCGATGACATGCTTGCGACCGTAGCCCAGTGTGCGTTCCGCGGTCGGGTTGAACTCGATGATCTCCCCCTTGCGGTTGAGGGTGACGAGGGAGTCCAGAGACGCCTCCATCATTGCGGCCTTGAGCGCCTCGCTCTCGCGCATCTCGATGGCGTGCTTGCGGCTCATCTCCTCGCGGGCCTTCAACACCAGCTGCGTGAACTGCTGTATCCACTCCTCCAGCAGGATCAGCTGATTGGCGCCGCGCCTGAACGCCGGCTGCTCGAAGCCGAGCGCACGGTGCGAGAAGGTCGACATGCGCTTGAGAACCTTGTTGAGCCGCGCCGAAACCAGATAGATCACCAGGGTGAAGACGCCGATGAAGACGGCAGCGGCGATGGCGCGCTGGCGGCGCTCGAACAGGCGCACGTGACGGGACGCCCTCTCGACGCTGTCCAGGGGGATGAAGGTGGTGAAAAGCAGATTCCAGTCCGATCCCTCGTACTGGGGCAGTGACTGGGAGGTCACCAGGAAGTCGTCGGTCCACTGCTCGACTGACGTATCCGCGAGCAGAACCTCGGGGTCGACGCTGACGATGATGCGCTGCTCATCGGAATCCACCAGGGCCACCGCCGCCTCGCTGGAGGATATGCCGCGCTGCGACGCCTCGAGGAAGCTCTCGTTCACCGGCACCAGGAACACCAGGCTGCCCATGAGATAACCGCCGGAGTCCTCGACCGCATCGCTCAGCAAGAGATAGAGACGCCCGTCCAGGCGCGTGAGCACCGTGCGCACCTCGCTCGGGTCCAGGAAGTTCGGATCGACCTTGCCGGCAATCTCCGACGGCACCGGCGTCGGCCCGGCCTGAAAGATCTCGCGCACGTACCCCCGGGTGTCTACGAGGAGGGCATGACTCGGAGCGGACAAGGCGTTGCGTCTAAAGAAATCCGGCAGCCAGTCCGGACGAAAATCGCGGTACACCACGGGCTCGACCTGCTCGCCCGGAAACCAGAACCGGGGCTCCAGATAGCGCGCAAGCTGGCTGTGATTGGCCACCAGCCGGGCAGTCGCCCCGTAGCCCGCCAGATACTGGTCGAACAGGATCAGGCTCTCGCGCGAGCGCAAATCCAGCCGCGAACGCAGCTCCTGGTCGAAGATCTTCTTGACCTGGCGGCTCTGGATCTGTTCGAGCACGCCCCATACCGCGATGCCGGCCGCAAGGCCGATCACGATGGCGACGAGCGGCATGGGAACCCGGCGCAGCAGCCAGAAGAAGAAGGGTTTGACCTGTATCCGTTTCAAGCGGGTGTTTGGTCCTTGGACGTTCGGATCTCTGAGTCCCAAGTCTAACCAGTCCCCGCGGTCACGTCGCCCCGGGACATGACGCCGGCGACCGGAACGACGACAATTGGAACCCTCATGCCAAATCGTGCCATGCGGAAGACTTCATGCCCCTCGACATCCAACTCGCCCAAACGCCGGGTTTCCTGCGCCGCCTGGCCGCGATGTGCTACGACCTGGTGCTGCTGTTCGGTATGCTGCTGCTCGCGGTGCTGATCCTGATCCTGCCCTACGGGGCCTTGATCGGGGAGTTTCCCCATCAGGAGCCCTGGCATCGCTTCGCGCTTCAGCTCTATCTGCTGGCGATTATCGGCCTGTTCTACGGCTTTTTCTGGGTGCGTGGCGGCCAGACCCTTGGCATGCGGGCTTGGCGCATGCGCCTGCTGCGGGACGACGGCACCGCGTTGTCCGCCCGGGACGCCCTGCTGCGGCTTTTTTGGGCGGCGGTATGGCTCGCACCGTTGGGCGCCGGATTGCTGTGGGTGCTGATCGACCGCGAAGGCCTGACCCCTTACGACCGCCTATCCCATACCCGCCCGGTCATGACGCGCAAGGCTCAGTGAGAGGCTGCTTATTGGCCCTCCTAACCGAATCAGCACGCCGCCCGAGAAGCGCGGTTCTTGGGTCGCTTCGTCTTCCATCGCTCACGCGCTCGAAAATGGCTTCACATCCATGTGCCGCGAGGGGCGCTGACCTGTGCGTTTTCGCTAACCGACCCGGCGCAGGACGAACTGCGCGCCAGCGAGGAACAGCAACGGCGGGATGAAGGCCGCGAGCCAGGCGCTCATGCCGTAGAGCAGCGCGAGATAGGAGAAGGTGCGGCTCACGAGGTAGAAGCCGATGCCGACCAGCACGCCGAAAAAGATGCGGGGTCCGATGCCCGTGCTGCGGGCGGAGCCGAACAGGATTGGAATGGAGAGGAAGATCATGGCGAGGATCAGGAAAGGGTGCACCACCTTCCCCCAGAAGGCTACCTCGTAGGCCCCGGCATCCTGACCGTTGTCGGCCATGTAGCGCATGTAGCGCAGCAGCCCCCAGATCGGCAGCGCATGAGGCTCGACGATGACCAGGTTGAGCAATCCGGGATCCAGCACCGAGTCCCAGCCCGTCGCGTCGATCCGGGCGACCTCGATCCGCTGCTCGGAGATCTTGCTGCGGGAGATATCCTCCAGCACCCAACGCCCCTCGACATAACGCGCATCCCGGGCATGGGTGGCCAGCGTGAGGCGGCGCTCGTCGTCGAACTCGTAGATGTAGATGTCGCGCAGCGCCGCGCCGGGCAGAATCTCCTGGATATTGATGTAGGCATTGCCGTCCCGCGCCCAGAACCCGTGCGGCGTCGTCAGCGTCACCTGGCCGGACTGCGCCTCCGAGCGCCACTGCAGCGCCTTTTGCTCAGCCACCGGTGCAACCCCCTCGCCGATGGCAATCGCAACCACCGCGAGCAGCGCCCCGCCCTTGAGCGCCGCGTAGACGATACGCGAGATCGACACTCCGGCCGCGCGCATCGCGACCAGCTCGGAGCGGCTGGCCAACGCGCCGAGCCCCACAAGCGCGCCGATCAGGGTCGCGATCGGGAACAACTGATAGGCGTACCGGGGCAGGCTGAGCGCGACGAACAGCAAGGCGTCGGCGAACAGGTAATCGTTGGTGCCCACCTGATCCATCTCGTCGGCCAGGATGAAAAAGCCCAGCATCGGCAAGAGCAAGGCGAGAGTAGCGAGCGTTCCGCCGATGACGGCACCGGCCAGGTAGCGATCGAGGATCTTCAAGCCTAGGTCCTTGGGGAGACAGGGAAAGGGACGCGCCTGCGCACCGCCGGCGATGGTTCAGACTCCATCGCGAATCCTGTAGACTCCGACCCGGCGCATCTTACACCACCCGCTCTGCCACGCGCAGTGCCCGGGGCTACGACTGGAGTACCGATGGAATTCAAGATCACGAGCGGCGAGCTGGCAAGGCAGAAATCCCCCTGCCTGGTCTTGGGCGTGTTCGAACGACGCAAGCTCTCGGGCCCTGCCGAGGCCATCGACAAGGCCAGCGATGGGCATCTGAGCGACGCCCTGCGCAGGGGCGATCTCGAGGGCGAGACCGGCCGGACCATGATGCTCTACGGCGTACCGGGTGTCAGCTGCGAACGCGTGCTCCTAGTCGGCTGCGGCAAGCGCAAGGACTTCGACCGCGCCGCTTACCGCAAGGCGTTTTCCGCCGCCATCGGACTGCTCAACGACACCGGGGCGAGCGACGCCCTGTTCACCCTTCCCGAGCTGATCCCCGCGGGCATGGATGCGTACCTCACGGTGCGCGACGCGGTCACCACGACCATGGACCGGGTGTATCGCTATGACCAGACCAAGGAAACCAGCCAACCGCCCAAGCACCCGCTGAAGCGCCTGCACCTGTGGGTCTCCCGCAAGCAGGATGCGGACGCCGCCGAGCGCGCCGCTCGCCACGGCAGCGCCATCGCACACGGCGTGGCCCTCGCCAAGAACCTGGGTAACCTGCCCGGCAACATCTGTACGCCGACGTACCTGGCCGAGGAAGCCGTGAAGCTTGGAAAGAGCCACACCAAGCTGCGCGTGGAGATCCTGGAGGAGAAGGACATGGAGAAGCTGGGCATGGGCGCCCTGCTCTCCGTCTCGCGCGGCAGCCGCCAGCCCGCCAAGCTCATCGTCATGGAGTACAAAGGCGGCAAGGCGAGCGAGAAGCCCGTGGTCCTGGTCGGCAAGGGCCTGACGTTCGACGCCGGCGGCATCTCCATCAAGCCCGCCGAGGCCATGGACGAGATGAAGTACGACATGTGCGGCGGCGCAAGCGTCTTCGGCGCCATGCTGGCCGCCCTGGAGCTCGCGCTGCCGCTCAACCTGATCGGCGTGGTGCCCGCATCGGAGAACCTGCCGGACGGCGACGCCAACAAACCCGGCGACATCGTCAAGAGCATGTCCGGCCAGACCATCGAGATCCTCAACACCGACGCCGAGGGCCGGCTCATCCTGTGCGACGCGCTGACCTACTGCGAGCGGTTCAAGCCCGCCGCGGTCCTCGACATGGCGACCCTGACCGGGGCCTGTGTGGTGGCGCTCGGCAAGCATCCGTCCGGGCTCTTCACCCAGAACGACAAGCTCGCCGCGGAGGTCCTCGCCGCCGGCGACGCCGCGGCCGACCGCGCCTGGCGCATGCCCCTGTGGGATGACTACCAGGAAGAGCTGGACAGCAACTTCGCCGACATGGCGAACATCGGCAGCCGCTGGGGCGGAGCCATCACCGCCGCCTGTTTCCTCGCCCGCTACACCAAGAAATACCCCTGGGCGCACCTGGACATCGCCGGCACCGCCTGGCGCAACGGCAAGGAGAAGGGCGGCACCGGACGGCCGGTGCCCCTGCTCACCCACTTCCTGCTCAAGCGCAGCGGTGAGCTGTAGCGGCTCCCCGCAACCGCCTCCCATGACCACTTCCGGGCAAGGACGCCGCTCTCACGGGTCGCGGCCGGCGTGACCCGCATCGACTTCTACTCCCTCGAGGACGGCAGCGGCGGCGACCGCTTCCTCCTCACCTGCCGTCTCGTCGAGCGCATCCATCTGGGCGAGCGGTTGAGGATCTATATCCACGTCCCCGACCGCGCCCAGGCGCAGCACCTCGACCGCCTGCTCTGGACCTACAAGGAGCAGAGCTTCCTGCCCCACGGCCTGATCGGACAGACGGATGAAGACCTCACCCCCGTCCTCATCGGCCATGACACCGAGCCGGGGGGCGAGGATCAGGTGCTGATCAACCTGGCCCCCGAGGTACCTACCTTCTTCAGCCGCTTCGAGCGCCTGTGCGAGCCCGTCGATCTGGAGCCAGCCGTCCGCGAGGCCGGACGCGAACGCTTCCGCTACTACCGCGACCGCGGCTACGAGCTGCATCATCACCGGATCATGCTCTAACGGTCCGGGTGGAGATCGGCCTCGTGTAGCGGTCGAGATGTCTCCAGCCGCGGCGGATACCCCATCGCTTCGCCGTTCATTCTCCACACGCACGGTCAGCTGACCCCGCACTGAACGGGCTCACGAATTGAGCCTGTACTCCCGTTAGAATTCGGTGAAAAACGTGTTAGGGGAAACAGGGATGCGGGACAAAGCGCTTTGTCACAGCTACGGGGGCATGGTTGACGCGAGCTACATGCTCCCCGCGCCAGCGGGGATGAACCGATCTGTGTCAGTGTTGCGTTCCGGTCCCAAAACTCCACTGGTCACGGACCGCAGGTCGCAGGCCGGCGCGCCGCATGGCTGCGCGCACTGGTGCCACGGTGTGCGGTGCCTCAACAGCACTTG
>CAYNBI010000032.1:0-19343 GCA_964395315.1 uncultured Chromatiaceae bacterium
AAGCCCTCGGCCAGTAATTCGGCCTCGGTCCAGCCACCATGCGCCCTGGGGGCTGATCCAGCCCCATATGGAATTGCGCATAATGTATATTATGTAAAGTAATGTATTGCCGTCGGGAGCGCACTGTTTGGTTAGCGAGAAGCGCCCCGTTCCGCTATCGATCCGAGTTAGGATTGCCCCGGCTATCTTCCTGCGATGCGCATCACAACGGAGCCCCGCGAAATGTTCGAATGGCTGCTGCTTCCGATCCTGGTGCTGATCGTGGTCCTCGCCATCGTGACAGCAAAGCCGAAGGGACAGCAGACGCGCAAGGACAAGCGCACTCCGCCGAAAGCCTAAGCCGAATTTGCTCAGCCGGCAGTAAGTCTGCTGCCCTTGGATGAGCCCGAACGGCTGTGGGCGAAGGCGACGTGGACGACCGCTGCGAGCGAGACATACAAGGCCAGGGCCTGCACACTGGTCGGGAAATAGTTCGTAAGGCGCAGTCCGAACTCCGCTAGGCTGAGGTCGGCGAAGCGCCCGGAGAAGACGTAGAAACCACCGCTGGCCAACAATTCGGCCAGCGTGGCTGCCACCGCGAGGGACGCGAGCAGCTGCAGCAAGGTCGACCAGACGAGGCGATGGCGCCTGGCGTACCAACGACCTGCCGCCCACATGACCCCGTAGGCAGGCAGCAAGAACCCATACGCGGGACTCACGCAGAAGCCGCTTACGCCTCCCCAGGTGATGGCAGCGATGTCGATCAAAATGGCTTCCGCGAACAAGGCCGCGAACACCCAAGCCGTAGGCAGATAGACGCCGGCGAGAAAGAAGACCGCGAGCGAGGCGTCCGGGAGAGGATGTCCGAGCACTGCCGCATGCTGACCGCGGGTGGCCGCCATGATCAGGCCAAGGGCAAGACCGATCCAGAGCGAATCAGGGTTCTTCAGTTGCGACATATTGATGCCCTCCTCTCGAGTCCGCTCGATACAGTTCCGGCTGACAGTGCGCTCGGTGGGCAGCCATACTACTACGAATCATGGCTGATACCGCAGCGTGAGGTAGAAACCACGCCCGGGTTGATTGTAGTAGGCAGCGGTTTCGTAGTCCTGGTCCAGCAGGTTCTCGATTCTCCCTTGAATCCTCAGCGACTCACTGAAGTCATACTCGGCACGCAGGTCCAACAGTGCATAGGCGTCGAGCCGAATCCTGTTCGCCAGGTCGTCGTAGCCGCGCCCCGCGATGAACAGCGAGCAACCCGCCCGGATGTCCCCGAAATTCCTGTCCAGGTCCAGCCGGAAGCTTTGCTGCGGGCGGCGAGGCAGCAGATTGCCATTGTTTCGCCCATTGGAGTGGTTGACGGGGTCCAGCCAGGTAAAATTGGCGTCCACGTCCCAGCCGCCGAGGTACGAGCTGACCACTGCCTCGAGACCACGTATACGAGCCCTGTCGATGTTCGCCGGCTCTTGGGCGGTAGCGTCGAAGGCGATGAGGTCATCAATGTCCGTCTGATAAAGGTTCAGAGACCAACTCCCCGCGCTGAAGTCTCCCGAAATCCCGATCTCGGCGCTCTCGGAGGTCTCCGGGTCCAGATTCGGATTGCCGAAAAAGGGATAGTAGAGGTCATTGAACGTCGGGGCCTTGAACGCGCTGCCATAGGACGCGGAAAGCCGCAGGCCGTTGTCCAGTCTGTAGCCCCAGGCCGCATCGCCGGATCGGTGGCCGCCGAACTGTTCGTTGTCGTCGTAGCGCAGACTTGCCTTCACCAGATGACGGCCGTAAGTGCCCTGGTACTGGCCGAAAACCCCGGTGTTGTCGCGGGAGCTCACCGCATAATCGACCGTAGCATCGACGCGGTCGTTCTGGTAGTCGACGCCGACGGTCAGGGTGTGGTCGTCGCCGAAGGAAACGTCATTCTGCCAGGAAAGGGTGTCGCGGCTGGTGTCGAAGGTGTCGAGGAAGACCCCTTCGTAGAACACGTCAAGCTGGTCCCAGCTGCGTCCGCCCGATAGGGTCAGATCCCAGCTCGGGAGCGGAGACAAGGACAGCCTGGCGCCTGCGACCTGCTGGACGGTGCTGGACTCGTTGCCGCCGAACCGGGTGCCGTCGAACTCGGTGTCTGTTTCCGAGCGCAGCCAATGGAGGTCAACCACGACGAGATCGCCGAAACGATAGCCGACGCGAGCGTGGCCCGAGGCGTTGCGGAAGCCGTCCCGGTCCGGTTCATAGACGAAGCAACCCGCGACGAAAGGCTCGCCGTTGCAGGCGTTGAAGCCCTCGGTGTCCTCGAAGCTGATGGCGGCGTCGAACCAGCCTCGGTCTCCACCTCCGGACAGCCCGACGGACCCGGCGGCGGTCTTGTATGCGCCGACTCCGGCACTTAACCGCGGCGTTAGCGGTCCCCCGCCCTTGCGTGTGAAGATCTGAATGACCCCGCCGATGGCCTCCGAGCCATAGAGGCTGGAGCGCGGACCGCGAACGACCTCGATGCGCTCGATCTGGTTGATGGGGAGATCCTGGAACGGCGCGGGCCCGAGGGTCGGCGAGCCGATCTTCACCCCATCGACCAACACCAGCACGTGATCCGAGTCGGTGCCACGCAGGAAAAAGGTGGTGGGTTGACCACGGCCCCCGGTATTTGAGGCGGAGAAACCCGGAATGCCGCGCAGGGCGTCCATCACCGAGCGGGCCTGCCTCCTCTCGATTTCCTCTCGGGTGATTACGGTGACCGACGACAAGGTCTCGTCCGCCGTCTGGGCGGTGCGGGTAGCCGTGACGATCACGGGATCGATCTCGGTGACATCCTCCACCGCGGCCCACGGGGGAGTTGCCGGAAGCAGCAGAGCGGCCGCCCCAAGAAAGTGCCTGCGCATAAAACCTCTCCTCCGCGTGCACACCCGCACGGCGTCCGTGGTCTAGGTATGGCAGGGAGAGTAAAGGCTGACAGGGCGCGGCGACGGACGGCGGTCCGGGCAAGAGCCCGCCAGAACATCGCCCTCCGCGATGCCGGGTCGTGCTCCTGGCCGGTCTCCGGACTCGTGGGCGGAAACTCCATTCCCGGGAGACAGCGCCTTCCCGTGCTGAGGCACAGTGGCATTTCGCCGCTCCTCGACCCACCTACCGTTGCGGGGGCAGTGCCGGAATTGCAACGGCCCCGAATGGCCGAGCGCACCGGCTTCCCGTTTCAACCCGCGGGCGAGCGCCCTTGGGTCACCTCGAGCCCGCTCATTAGAACACACCGCGCTGAAGAACCCCACGCGATGCGAGGCTCCAGCGGCTATTCCCGGTAACCGAGGGCCTCCTTGAAGCTCGCGCCCTCCGTGGTGGCCCGCTCGAACACGGCGGCCCGGAGGTTGGCGCCCTGGAAGCTCGCGCCAGTCAGATCCGCGCCGGTGAAGTCAGCACCGTAGAGGTTAGCGCCCACGAACGCCGTGCCATGGAGGCGGGCGCCGCGAAAGCTGGCTTCCTTCAGATTGGCCCCGGACAGATCGGCACCGGAGAGGTCGCGGAAGGCGAAGTCCATCTCCGCCAGGGTGCCGGTGAGCCGGAAGCGGGTGAGCCTGGTGCCCGCGAGCGTCGCCCCGCCGAGCTTGGCACCGGTGAGGTCCGCCCCCGTCAGGTCCGCGCCGCTGAGGTCGGCCTCGGATAGGTCCGCCTTCACCAGCCGCGCGGAAGTCAGATCCGCTCCGGCTAGCTTCGATCCGCCGAGCGTCGCGCCATCGAGCTTGGCGCCGGATAGGCGAACCGCGATCAGCTCGATACCGGCGAGGTTCGCCTTGTAAAGATCGGCCCCGGAGAGATCCGCCCCGGCGATGGACGCTACGCCGCTCAGGTCGCCCTGGTGCAGATCCGCTTCCGGCATGCGGGCACCGGTGAGATTCGCGCCGGCGAGCCTCGCGCCGCGCAGCACCGCCCCCGAGAGGTCGGCTCCCGAAAGGTCCGCATCCGTCAGGTCGGCCCCCTCCAAGAAGGCGCCGGCGAGATCGGCCCCCGAGAGTTTGGCGCCGCGCAGAAGGGCGCGGGACAAGCGCGCGTTCGCTAGCCGCTGCTGCCTGAGGTCTGCGCCCGTCAAGTCGCAACGGCCGAGGCTGGCGCCATGAAGGGTGCTGCCACGCAGGTCCGCCCCGGCGAGATTTGCCTGGTAGAGAATCGCCCGCGAGAGATCGGCGCCGCGAAGATCGGCGCCCGCGAGCGACGTCCCGCCAAGATCTTGCTGCCGCAAGTCGGCGAATCGCAGATCGCAGCCGTCGCAGGAACCTGTGGCGATCAGCTGTGCTGCCCCCCCGGTATCCTCGGCGAACGCGATGTGCGCGGCGGAGAGGAATAACATGAGCAACGCATATCTAAGCATGTAATTTGTTCAAAGAGTTAGCAACTTTTATTCAAGTGAAATCAGATATATTCAGTGCTTCCCCCCGGCGCATGGACGGGGTTGCCGATTGCAGCCAGGATGGGCAAACATCAGCGTCTGCTCGGGGCCGTCTTCCATCAATCGTCCGCGGACTCGCCCCCGTTCTCGAACTCGCCGCCATAGTCGAAGGTGATCTCGTCCCCGGGCGCGATACTGCGGCGCGCGATGAGGTCGAAGCCTGAGAACTCCGCGTTGCCGTCCTTCCGATGATTCAAGAATCGGAGCAGATTGCGGCCACTGCGACCGATCGGTGGACTGCCCTCCTCGTACACCCAGAGCACGTACTTGCCATCGCGTCGCGCCTCTGGCCCCTCATAGGTGCCGATGTAGTCGCCCGCGGCGAAGGGAATGCGAGCGAAACAGCCGAAGCCGTGGATCGTCGACGGCGCCTTGCGCACCCGATCCCGCAGCCTTTGTCTCGACTGTCCGTCGTCCCGACTCATTCGCCCGGTGATCCCGTCGAACGGGAGCCGCGCATCGAAGAGATCGGCGATTGCCGGTCGCGGCGCATGTTTGCCTTGCTCACCATCACACTCTTCTTTCAAGCGAAATCGGTGGGGGCTTTCCCGTGACAAGAGCGGACACTGCAGGCTCGCTGGATGGGCGGCTCATCGCGTCCTAGTCCCCGTGAAAAGCCTGCTCGACCTCGTCGCTCGGCGCGTCCGCATCGTCCGACGAGCCCCTGACGAGCGTTCGCGGTGCAACCAGTCGCGCCAGCACCCTGCCCTCGTCGGTGATCTCGATCTCCTCCCCAGCCTGGACTTCGAGCAACAGCTCTGACAGATGCTCGGCGGCGTAGTCGGGCGTCACTCTTTTCATTGTCTTTCTCTCCGCGCCTGCGATGGATCACGCGTCGCGGTCCCACCTCCGGGACCAGGCCGCGCAGTGTCGGAACATAACCGCGAGCATGAGAAGCGTGCAACCCGGTTGACACTCGGCTATTCAAGCACCCTCTGGAACCTGGCAAACTAGCGGGCGGCAATAACCAAGCGCCAAAACAGAGAGAGGTTGCGAACCCAAATGAGCGATTCCGTAAAGTACCTGCTCGGCGAGCAGGACATTCCCAAGTCCTGGTACAACATCAACGCCGATCTTCCGGTGCCCCTGGACCCGGTGCTGCACCCGGGCACCAAGCAGCCCATCGGCCCGGATGACCTGGCGATGATCTTCCCGCGCGCCGTCATCGAGCAGGAAATGAGCACGGTGCGGGAGATCGAGATCCCTGAGCCGGTGCGCGACGTCTACCGTCAATGGCGCCCCTCCCCGCTGTTTCGCGCGCGGCGGCTCGAGAAGGCCCTCGATACCCCGGCGAAGATCTACTACAAGTACGAGGGTGTCAGCCCCGCCGGCAGTCACAAGCCGAATACGGCAATCGCCCAGGCCTTCTACAACAAGCAGGAAGGGGTCAAGCGCGTGGTTACCGAGACCGGCGCCGGTCAGTGGGGATCCTCACTCGCCCTCGCGGGCTCCATGTTCGGGCTGGAGATCGTGGTCTACATGGTCAAGGTGAGCTTCCAGCAGAAGCCCTATCGGCGCGCCTTCATGGAGACCTTCGGCGCGCAGTGCATCGCAAGCCCCAGCGATACGACTCAGGCGGGCCGCGCCATCCTGGCGGATCACCCGGACAGTACCGGCAGCCTCGGGATCGCCATCAGCGAGGCGGTCGAGCTCGCCGTGCAGCGCGAGGATTCCAGGTACGCCCTCGGCAGCGTGCTCAACCACGTCCTGCTGCACCAGACGGTGACGGGTCTGGAGTCCCAGAAGCAGATGGAAATGGCGGATGACTACCCGGACATGGTCATCGGCTGCACCGGTGGTGGCAGCAACTTCGCGGGTATCGCCTTCCCCTTCCTGGGCGAGCAGCTGCGCGGCGGCAAGAAGATCGAGTTCATCGCCGTCGAGCCTTCCGCCTGCCCCACCCTGACCAAGGGCAAGTTCGCCTACGACTTCGGCGACACCGCTCATCTGACCCCGCTGGTGAAGATGTACACCCTCGGCTCGGGGTTCGTGCCACCGGGTTTCCATGCCGGCGGGCTACGCTATCACGGCATGGCGCCGCAGATCAGCCACCTCACCAAGCTGGGCTACATCAATCCGCGCGCCTACAACCAGCTGGAGTGCTTCGCCGCCGGTGTGCAGTTCGCCAAGGCGGAGGGCATCGTCCCCGCCCCGGAGGCCAACCACGCGGTCAAGGCGGCAATCCATGAGGCCGAAAAGTGCCGCGAGTCGGGGCAATCGAAGACCATCTTGTTCAATCTGTGCGGTCACGGCCACTTCGACATGCAGGCCTATACGGACTATCTGGCAGGCAAGCTCGCGGATCTGGAATACGACGAGGGTGAGGCCGCAATGGCGCTGGCCGGTCTGCCGTCAGTGGCGTGAGCATCCGCCCGGAGCGTCGCCGCCGGGCCGGGTCCGGCGTCGGCGCTCCTAATCCTGATCCCGGGTCGGGAAGCGGTCAGCGCCGAAGCGTATGACCAGCAGCGACAGGCTGAGCAATAGGATCGCCGCGCTGATGATCATCATGCGGTGGTCGCTCATGGTCTTGATGTCGATGGCGAGCACGCGGGTCAGTGCGGTGATCGCGATGTAGAGCAGGAAACGCACCGGCAGCCGCTTGGTCTTGAAGTAGATACCCACCATGGCGGCCAGCTCCAGGTAGATGAACAGGAGCAGGATGTCCTTCACCGAGGGGCCGCTCTCGGCGACGATGTGGATCAGCTCCTGCAACGTCGCCCAGACCAGCACGGCGCCGATGATGAAGAGGCCGACCAGATGGTAGTAGTCGACGAAGGCGTTGCCGACGCATTCGAGGCGCTCGTACAAACGCCCGTGCCTCTCCCCCTCGGTTCCATTGTTCTCTTGGTCCGCGGCCATTCCGTTCGCGCCTAGTCGCAGGCGGTGAAGAAAGCGTTGTCCGCCGCCTTCTCGCATTCGGCACTGATCGCCGTCCTGGCGTCCGGGTCCGCGCTCTCCAGACGTTCCTCGTTTTCCATCCGCAGCAGTTGGCGCGCCGGGTCGCATGCGGGGCTCGCGGCGCAGCGGTCGTCCTGGCCACACACCCGGTCGACCAGCTTCTTGCAGGCCGTCTCCTTCGCCTCCGGCACGGATGCCTTGCACGCCGGAAAGGCGGCATTGGACAGCGCGGAAAAACACTCCCTGGTGGACTCCGTCGGGGGATAAGGCCCGGAGCCCATCGGCGCTCGACGCTGCTCTTCACGCTCCAACCTCAGCAGCTGAAGAGCCAGCACGCAGGGCTGGGCCGTCGAGCACTCGTCATGGAAGCCGCAGGCCTTGCGCACCAGCTGCTCGCAGTATCGCTCGCGCATCTTTGGCTTGGCGCCGGGCTCGGGCTCCCAGGTTTCGATCATGTCCTCAGTGGGAATCGCCTGGCCGTCGCGGACGATCACCACCGACCCGTCCTCCAGCTGGTGCGTGCCATCCCACAGGGGCGCCACGCCGCCGTTATGGAAACGCATGGGGCGATGGGTCTCCGGGTCGACCTGCAGCACGCTCCCGTCGCGGAGGGTGCCGGTCCACGACCCCGCGGCCAGATCGGCGGCGGCGAGCGAGAGCACCATGGCGGCCACCGCGGATAGCAGTCGGGCTCGTGGGCTGGAAATGCGAAAGCGCTTTTGTTGCATGGCGAAACGCGGCGGCCTGCCTGGCAAGATTAGTCCTTGAAAAAAGGATACCAGATCGGCCCGTCTCAATGGCGTCTCCAGGCGTGGTAGCGTTCTAGCAGACGCAGCAGCCGCCGGGGCGCGTGCGCCCGCTTCCAGGCGCCGGCGGCGAAACGGTTGGCCTCTCCCCACGTGGGATAGGGATGGATGGTGCCCAGGATGCGATTGAGCCCATGCCCGGAACGCATCGCGGTGACGAACTCGCCGATCAGCTCCGCGGCATTTTGCCCGACGACCACGGCCCCGAGGATGCGGTCCGAGCCCGGGCGGGTGAGCACCTTCACCAGACCCTCGGCGCGCGAGTCGGCGATCGCGCGGTCGAGATCGGCGAGATCGTAGCGGGTGACCTCGTACTGTGTGCCGCGCTCGGCGGCCTCGGATTCGTTTAGGCCCACGCGCGCCACCTCCGGGTCGGTGTAGGTCGCCATCGGCAGGGCCGAATACTCCGCTCGGAAGCGGCGGAAGCCGCCGAACAGGGCGTTGACCGCGGCGTACCAGGCCTGGTGGGAGGCGGCGTGGGTGAACTGGTAGGGGCCGGCGACGTCGCCGCAGGCGAAGACCGTCGGCACCGCGGTGCGGAGTGAGGCATCGGTGGCGATGGTCCCATCCCTGTTCAGGCGGATGCCCAGGCGCTCCAGGGCAAGGCCGTCCGTCACCGCGCGCCTGCCGACCGCCAATAGCACGCGATCGAACGGGACCTCCCCGTCCCCTGCCGCACCCTCCACGGTCAGTATGTTCTCGCCATCACGCCGGCCAAACCGGCTCGCGCGCGTGCCTGTCAGCAGCGACACCCCGTCTGCCTCCAACGCCTGGGCCACCATGCAGGCCACATCGGGATCCTCCCGAATCAGCACGCGCTTCGCCTGCTCCACCAGGGTCACGTTGCTGCCGAGACGGCCGAAAGCCTGAGCCAGTTCGCATCCCAGCGGGCCGCCGCCGAGCACCAGCAGACGGTCGGGAAGCTCCTTCAGACCCCAGAGGTTGTCGGAGGTCAACCAGGGAACCTCCGCCAGACCTGGAATTGCGGGCACCACGGGGCTCGCGCCGGTGGCAAGCACGATCCCCCGTGCGCTCAGAACGCGGCCCCCGACCTCAACCTCCCACGGAGAACGCAGGCTCGCCTCACCCTCGACGCATTCCACGCCAAGGGAGCGGTAGCGTTGCGCCGAGTCATGCGGCTCGATCTCGCGGATCACCCCGCGCACGCGTGCCATGACCTCTGCGAAATCGACCTCCGCCGCGGCATGGCGTACGCCGAATTCCCGGTGCCGGCGCACGTCGGCCAGGAAGCGGGCGGTGCGGATAAGGGCCTTGGAGGGCACGCAGCCGGTGTTCAGGCAGTCTCCGCCCATGCGGTCCTTCTCGATCAGGGTGACCTTCGCCTTGAGCGCGGCGCCGACGTATGCGGCCACCAGACCCGCGGAGCCGCCGCCGATCACGATCAGATCGCGATCGAAGCGCTCAGGCCGGGACCAGGCAGAGAGGCTGCGCCGCCGCCGGAGCCGCTCGATCACATGTTTGGCTATCAGCGGGAACAGGCCAAGCAGGGCGAAGGAGCCGAGGAGCGCCGGAGACAGAAGTCCAGACACGGATTCGAGCTCGGCGATGCGGGTTCCGGCGTTCACGAACACCATGGTCCCCGGCAACATGCCGACCTGGCTCACCCAGAAGAAGGTCCTGGTGCGCAGGGGCGTGAGGGCCATGACCAGATTGATCAGAAAGAACGGGAAGACGGGCACCAGACGCAGGGCGAAGAGATAAAACCCCCCTTCCCTCTCGACCCCTTGATTGATCGTCGCCAAACGATCACCGAAGCGGTCCTGCACCAGATCCCGGGCCAGGTGACGGGCGATGAGGAAGGCCAGGGTAGCGCCCAGGGTGGAAGCGACGGAGACGATGACGGTTCCCCAGACGAACCCGAAGATGGCGCCTGCGGCGAGGCCAAGGAGAGCGGCCCAGGGCAATGACAGGGCAACCGATACCACATAGAGCGCGATGAAGGCGCCCGCCGTGCTCCAGGGAGCGCGTTGGAAGAGCGCGGCCAGCCGCTCCTGGTGGGATTTGAGATAACCGAAGCTCAGGTACTCGGCCGGTGCCAGAGTCAGCAGCGCGACCACGATGGTGGCGAGGAACCCGAGCAGGATCAGGCGGTTGGCGTACTTTCTCATGGGAAACTCAAGGTTGGCTTGTTTCCCCTTCCTAGACCGGAGCTAGGGCCGCCTGCTTTCGAAACCTGCCACCGCCGGCCGAGCCGCGTCGGATGGTCGCCTCAGGGGCGTGGAAGGTTCCGGGTCTTCCACCGCCTGGGCGCCTGGAACTGGGCGCCTCATGAGCCCGAGATCGCGCTTCCAGCCGCGGGGGTCTCCTGTTCCTCTTGAACGGCGCTGCGTGCGGCCAGCGCGACGAAGACCGATGTCCAGCCGTTGACGATCAATTCCACCGCGACGAACAGCCCGATTACCCACAAGCCAGACATCGGCCAGCCGGAGATGATCATCCCGCCAAGCAGGATGGTGATGATCCCGCCCGCCAACAGCCAGCCCCAGCCATTGGCTGGCCGCATCTGCAGGGCCATGAAGATACGCATGACCCCCACCGCCAGCAGAATGGCGGCGAGGACCAGGGTCAGGGTGGCGGAGGCGAGAATGGGGTCGGCGACCATCATCACGCCCGCGCCGACATAGAGCAGCGCGATGAGCACGTGCCACAGCGTGCTCTTCCAGCCCTTGCACTTGAAAGCGTCGAAAATCTGGACGACACCCCCGATGATGAGCAGTACGCCGAAGAACAGTACACTGGCGAGCGTCAGCCCGAAGGTCATGCCGAGACCGATGGTCCCGAGCACGATAGACAGGATGCCGAAGGCCAGCAGCCAGCCCCAGTTCTTCTTGAGCTCTCCGAAGATCGCGCTCTGTACCCGTTGCGGAGGGATTTCATTGCTCTGATTCATCGCTTTTGCTCATTAAAATCAACAAGAAAAAATTGGAACCTTAGCCGATTTCTGTACTCAGCCCGACGCTCCGTACTTGCATGTCGCCAGTTTCAGGCGACTGCGTAAGTACCTGTCCCTTTGCTACAGGAGCGGTCAGTATCGCAACATTACGCATCAACCACCACCGGCCGCCGACCGTATCATTCGGACTAATCTCGGGCGAAAAGGGAGTCCTATGTGGAAGTATTTTCTGGCTTGGTTTCCGATGATCCTGATCGCGATCGCCAACGGTGTCTTGCGGCAGGCTTGGTACGGCCAGTATTTTGGCGAGCTGCGAGCTCATCAGGTATCCACGCTCACCGCCGCCATGTTGCTGGGCGCGTACATGTGGGCCGTCATTCGCCGGTGGCGGCCGGATTCCGTCGCAATGGCGCTGGGGATTGGTTTGATGTGGCTGGCGATGACCGTTTGCTTTGAGTTCCTGTTCGGTCACTTCGTCGCCGGCCATTCCTGGGAGCGGCTCCTGCACGATTACGACCTCTCCGCCGGTCGCCTGTGGTTGCTGCTCCTGGCCTGGGTGGCGGCCGCGCCTTACCTGTTCTTTCGCTTGCGCGCTTGATCTGGGCCGGCGGTCCGAGGAGGCCGGACCGCGCTATGATGGGACTTCCCGATAGGCAATGCGTGAGAGTCGTTCATGGCCATTGACCTCCCCAGCGCGCGGATACATGGGCTTGCCGTCGCTATTACCGGCTCGGGCGGAAGCGGCGCTGTCACCACCGGTCTGATTCTACTGTCCGCCGTTGCCCGCGCCGGTTACTACGGTTTGCTGACTCGTTCCGCCGGACCGCAGATCAGAGGAGGCGAATCGGCCGCCATGGTCCGTTTCGGACCAGAGCCGGTGCGCTGCATGGGGGACCGGTTCGACCTGATGGCGGGGCTCGACTGGCGCAACGTAAGCCGCTTCATGGACGAGATTCCGCTGGACGCGCGCAGCCTGATTCTGGCCGATCCGGCCGCCGGCCCGGTCCCCGCGGAGGTGCTCGCCTCCGGTGCGGAGATCCGGGAGGTTCCATTCAAGCAATTGGCGGCCAGCATCGAGAACGGACACCTCAACATGGCCGCGCTGGGCGCGTTGAGCGCAGCCATCGGGTTGCCGCTCGCCGCACTGGAGCAGGCCGCCATCGACAACCTCAAGAAGAAGGGACCCAAGGTCACGGAGGCTGCCATCGCCTGCATCCGCACCGGATACGAGGCGATGCCGGCAAGGGACTCGGCGGCCGCACCGGCGAGCGCGGTGCGATGGAGCATCAGTGGAAACGAGGCCAGCGGCCTCGGCGCGGTGCGCGGGGGGGTCCGCTTCGTGGCCGCCTACCCGATCACGCCGGCCAGCGAGATGCTGGAATGGATGGCCCCCCAACTCGATCGTCTCGGCGGGGCACTGCTGCAGGCGGAGGACGAGCTGGCCTCGGTGAACATGATCATCGGCAGCTCCTTCGGCGGTGTGCCTTCGCTCACCGCGACCTCCGGTCCAGGTTTGAGCCTGATGATGGAGGGGCTCGGTCTGGCCGTGACCAGCGAGACCCCTGTCGTCGTGGCCAACGTGATGCGCGGCGGGCCGTCGACCGGCATACCCACCAAGTCCGAACAGTCCGACCTCAACATCGCCCTCTATGGCTTTCATGGCGATGCCCCGCATCTGGTGCTGGCGGCCCAGGATATTCGCGACTGCGTGTTCACCTTCCAATGGGCGGTCCGCCTCGCCGAGCACCTCCAGACGGTGGCAATCGTGCTCACGGACCAGTCCCTCGGCCAGTCCCGCGCCGTCATCGACCCGCCGCGTACCTACGATCGCGATCTGCCCCGGATCTTGGCGGCGCCCGGCGACGAGCCATATCTGCGCTACGCCCTGACCGAAGACGGCTTGTCGCCCATGTCGGTGCCGGGCATGGCGGGGCACATGTACACAGCCGATGGCCTGGAGCACAATCCCCGCGGCACGCCATCGAGCATGGCCGCCGATCACCGGGCGCAGATGGAGAAACGCCGCCAGAAGCTCGAGGACTTCGACTTCGGCGCCGACTGGGCCGAGATCAGCGGCAGCGGGAGCGTCTGCCTGCTGACCTGGGGATCATCCTCCGGCGCGGTCTTGGAGGCTGCGGCACGCCTCAGCGCAGCGGGAAGATCCATCCGGGTTGTCGTCCTGCGCCTGCTTGCCCCTCTCAGGCGGGAGGCGTTGATCGCGGCCCTGGATGGTGCCGAGCAGGTCTTGGTGATCGAGCAGAACGACGGCGCTCAGCTGTTCCGCTACCTGCATTCCGAACAGGCCTTACCGCCCGAGGCCCTCTCCCTTGCGCGGCCTGGGCCCCTGCCCCTTCGTCCGCGCGAGATCATCGACGCCCTGCCCCCGGAGAGTTGAGATGGAAGCATCGGCCGTCGCACCCACCCTGCGCGCCAGGGATTACAAGTCCGACATTGCACCGGTCTGGTGTCCCGGGTGCGGGCACTTCGCCGTGCTCTCCGCCCTCACCAAGGCCGTGGCTCATCTGGGGCTGCGCAAGGAGGAACTGGCCCTGGTGTCGGGCATCGGTTGTTCATCGCGATTACCGGCATACGTCGACAGCTACGGCTTTCACGGGGTCCACGGGCGCGGGCTTGCAGTCGCCTCGGGACTCAAGGCCGCACGCCCCGACCTCACGGTGATCGTGGCGGGCGGCGACGGGGATGGTTTCTCCATTGGCGGCAACCACTTTCTGCATGCCTGCCGACGCAATATGGACATGACCTACATCGTCATGGACAACGAGGTCTATGGCATGACCAAGGGCCAGGCGTCGCCCACCACCCAACCGGACTGGACCCGCAGCAAGCTCACGCCGCGCGGCACCGGGGTGCGTCGTTTCCAGCCGCCGGCCATCGCGCTGGCGGCGGGGGCCACCTTCATCGCCCGCGGTTTCTCGGGCGACCCCACCGGACTGACCAGGCTGCTGGTGGAGGGTATCGAGCACCGCGGATTCTCATTTCTCCACGTGCTGAGCCCCTGCCAAACCTTCCGACCCGAGCAGAAGACCTGGAAAGAGCAGGTCCACGCCTGCCGCCAGGAGCCGACGAACAACCCGGCGGAGGCGGCGCGGCTGATTCAGCTCGACGACGGCATGGCGCTTGGCCTGCTCTATGCCCAAGAGCTCCCTACCTGGCGCCCGGATTCTGCGGCAAGCGCTACGCTTGAGGATATCGAAGCGGAGTTCCTGATATGAACGACCTGCACAAGACCATCAAGACCGTCGGCGAATTTCTCGTTCACGCGCTGGAGCTGGAGCACGAATCCGCGGAGCGTTATCGCCAATTGGCCCAGAGCATGGCGATCCACAACAACGAGGAGGTAGCCGAGCTCTTCGAGCATCTGGCAACGATGAGTCAGGAGCATGCGCTTGACGTGGAGAGTCGGGCGCAGGGGCTCATACTGCCCGAGATCGCGCCCTGGGACTTCAAGTGGAACTGCCCATCGGCTCCCGAGAGCGATTGCTTGGAGTTCGATGCGAACTATCTGATGACCGCGGTGCAGGCCCTGGACTTAGCGCTGCACAATGAGATTCGCGGCCGGGATTTCTACGCCCACGTGGCGATGAGCTCGCCACATCCGGCCGTGCGCCGCATCGCCGGTGAGATGTCGGACGAGGAGAGCGAGCACGTGGATCTGCTCAAGGACTGGCTGGCCAAGGAGACCCATTGCCAGGAACCCGCCGTGCTGGACATGGACCCGCCGAACATGCCGGAATGAGGCCCAGTGGCAGCGGCACCGTCGCCCGCTGATCCACGACGAAGCAGCCGCGGAAGTCGCTTGCGGGCAGAGTGACCCATCCGTAAGCCCGCTAAATGCTGTGTGGAATGTCGTTGGTGTCGGCGCTCTCGCGGCTCTCGGCGCCCACCATCGGTGACTCCTCAGCATTGACTTGAAGACTGCCGGTAATTACGGCACAGTGCGTAGTTGATTTTTCGGGCCAGGACTAAGCGTTATAGATGGTCCGAAGAGTGGCGACCTTCCGTTCCCCTGCGTTCGTGGCGTCCAACGTTGTCAACTACTGCTGTTCGATTGTTGTCTCTTTTCGAAGGCGCGGAGCTGCGACGCATCGCGATGCTGCTCGCCGTCGCGACAGCGGACGGCGTGATACAGGCGCTGGGCGTCGCGTCGATCATGCCCTTCATCGCCATCCTGAGCGATCCGTCGCTGGCCGACACCAGCCGCTTCTTCATCCTGTTGAAGGGAATCCTGCCTGCGGGCTTGGACGACAAGCTCGTATGGGTCACGGGGTTGTTCGCTCTCGTGGTCCTCGTCATCAGCAACGCCCTGACCATGCTCGACTATTGGCTGTCGCTGCGCCTATTTAACGAAAAGCGTTACCACCTGTCGATCCGGTTGCTGTCGCTCTATCTCGACCAAGAGCTGCTTGATTTCAACCGCCGTAAGGTATCCGAGATGTCGACCACCATCCTGTCGGAGGTCGAGCGGGTTGTCATTCAGACGCTGATGGCCGCCATGGGCCTGGTGGCTGACATCATCGTCGCCGTGTCCATCACGTGCCTGCTGCTTCTCGTCAATCCGTGGGCGACGGCCCTGACCGCCATCGTCCTGGGCGGCGGTTACCTGCTGGTGCACTTCTTTATCGTGCGCGAGGTCGAGCGCCTGGGTCAGGCGCATGCCAGGGCGGAAGCCGGTATGTTCGCCGGCCTGTCGCAAGCGCTGGCGCTGTTCAAGGAGGTGAAGATCGGTGGAAAGAAATCCTTTTTCGTACAGCGCTTCGCCGAACCCGCCAAGGATGTCGTGAGGATCACCAACCGCTACGAGATATTGAACTTCGTTCCGGCGCAGTTGATCGAGGTGATGGCCTTTGGCCTGCTGCTTGCGGTTGCACTCTATCTGACCGATCTGCCCCAATCGAATTTCAGCGCCATCGGCGTGCTCGCTTTCTATGCGTTCGCCGCCTATCGGCTGGTGCCGGTGCTGAAGTCGCTGCTGAAAGGGGTCGAGACGATTCGATACGGCGCCACCGTGGTCGATGACCTCTTGTCGGAGTTGGATGAGCGCAGCAGGTCCCGGGCGCCCGAACCTGCGACGCCTGGGCGCCTGCCCCTGATGAAGGAAATCCGGCTGGAGGCAGTCTCTTTCCGCTATCCGCACTCCGCGTCAGCAGTTTTCGAAGACCTGAATGCAACCATCCCTGCCGGGCGGCTCACCTGCGTCATCGGTCCGTCCGGCGCTGGAAAATCGACCCTCCTCGATCTGCTATTGGGTTTGATCGAGCCTACATCCGGCCGCTGTCTGGTCGACGGCGTTCCGCTGACCGCCGGCAACCGGCGGCAGTGGCAAAGCGGGGTCGGCTATGTGCCGCAGCAGGTACAGATGGTCGACGGCACCTTGGCCGAGAATATCGCCCTCGGCGAGACGGATATCGATCCGGCACGGGTCGAGGCCGCCGCCCGCGCCGCGGGAATTCATCGGCTCGCACAGGAGCAGCTGGCGAGCGGCTACGACACCCCGGTTGGCGATGGGGGCCACACACTGAGCAGCGGCGAACGACAGCGAGTAGGCATCGCCCGAGCGCTCTATCATGACCCAGATGTGCTGGTGCTGGACGAGGCGACCAATGAGCTGGACGCCGCGACCGAAGAGCTGGTTCTCTCCCACCTCCTCGACCTCAGTGGAAAGACGGTCGTATTCGTCACGCACAAGGCGGCGATTTGGGAGCGGGCCGATGTTCTCGTGAAGTTGGCCGGGCGTTTCTGATGAGCGAGCTCAATATCGCAAGCTACGAATCGCCGCAGGCGGTAGCGACGCTCGAGAAGGCGTGGAGAGAACTCCACGCCGACTGTACCTACCGATCCGTCTTCAACGGCTTCGATTTCTTCATGGCCTCGGTAATGGCCTTTTCGGCACCAAACATCTTCCTCTATGTGCTCGTGGCGACCGGAAGGGATGGCGTCGCTGCCATTTTTCCGTTTCAGCTCTCTCGCCCCAAGGATGCCGGCCGGTTTTTTTGGCAGTTGGAGTACGCGGCGCAATGGGAGGCCGATAAGCCCTATCCGCTCATTCGACGCGGTTTCGAGGATGCCGCCTGGCATGCATTGGCGCGTTTCCTGATTTCGAACCGGGCTCGCTGGCATCGATTTCATCTCGTCGAGATTCCCGAGGGGTTGGCCGCGATATCCGAGCTTCCGCGGCTGTTCGCCCCGCCCTTCTACTGGGTACGCGTTCGCGACGGCCAGTCGAGCCCGATCGTGGAGCTCGACCGCTCCTGGTCGGAACGCTGGCAGGCCCACCCGAAGATGCGCAAGAAGGTTGCGCGTATGCAGAACGCATTCGGCGAACGCCTGCGCTTTCAGGTCTACGAGGGGACGGACGATTGGCAGACCTCCCTGCGCCTTTACGTCGAGCTTGAGTCCAAGGGTTGGAAATCGGGCCGCGTCGGGATCGGCAAGGACGAGAGGACCCTGGCCTTCTACCATGACCTGTTTTCCCGCCTCGCCGCTCGCGGGGCGCTGCGCGTAGGCGTATTGTTCCTGGACGACGAGCCGGTGGCGGCGGAGGTTGCGTACGTCGAGGGCAAGACCGTCTACTTCTCCCACGGGACATACGACGAGCGCTACGCGAAATATTCACCCGGGATGGTAAGTACGTGCCTGTTCCTTCGCTATTTTCACGACGGCGCCTACGATGAAGGCGACTACCTGGCTGGATTCGCCGCATACCTGACGCCGTGGGCCGACCGCGTGCTGGCCAGCCGAAAACTGACGATCCTTCGTGTCTCCCTGCCTGTTCTGCTTGCTTCTCCCCGCAGGCTCGTGGGTAGGTTGCTCGGGCCGCGGCGAACGGGCGGGCCGAGGCACAGGCGGACGACGGATTCGTGAGCGCAACCCCGCCAGGCGTGCCCGAACTGGAGCCTAACGCTGGCACAGCGCCGAACAGGGCTCATCCGCTGGACATCGACATCAGGCTCGTCGATAGAGCCGATGCCGCCACCATCGACCAAGACGCTTGGGACCGTCTGGCCGAAAACGCGCGTGTTCCCAACCCGTTCTACGAACGCTGGAATCTGCTTTCGGCGATCAAGCACCTAGACAAGAGCGAGAAGGTATTCGTCGTTACCGGATACCATTCCGGTCGACTCGTCTGTCTGTTCCCGGTTTGCCTGAAACGAAAAGCCGTCTTTTTTCCCTATTTGATGCTGTGGCAATTCCGGGATTGCCTCATGTCCGACGTTCTCTACGATGGGAGCGTTCCACTGGCATCAGTTTTTCGCGCCCTGATGGATCGCCTCAAGGTCCAGATGATCGTATCGCCAACTCATCGCAAGGAAGGATTCGAAATTGCCACGGATTGCAGTTTCTGCCAGATTCGTAGGTCGAGGAAAGCGGTCGTAGAATCCAAGAGTTGGGAAGAGTATGAAAGTGGTTTGCCGAGAAAATATCGCAAAGAGAATAGGCGTATCATCACAAGACTGCTGGAGAAATTTGGCGCTCGTTACATTACTGCCGAGGACAATCTTGTAGAGCGGTGGCTACCTGTCTACATGGATACGGAAAATATCAGCTGGAAAGCAAGACACGGACATGTCACATCTTCCGATATTAACCGGAAAAGTTACCTTGAAGAAGCGATAAGTCGAGGCGAGCAGAAAAAGAAAATTGAATTCCAGGCTCTTGTTAAAGATGATGAGGTACTAGCCATATCTTTCCGCTTCAAGGCGCAGAATAATGCATACGAAATTAAGACCACCTACAGTGAAAAGTACAAGAATTATCATCCCGGCGTGGTATTGGAATTATTGAATATCAGGAGCGTATTGGAAAAGGGATTTACGCTTGTGGATTCCTGCGCGTTCAAGAACAGGGTCGTGGATCGCCTCTGGCCGGATGACGTCGTACTGTATCGCACTGTCGTCTTCAAAGAGACAATCGCGGGCAAGCTTGCACAACTGGTCTACAAGGGATACAGGCAAATTCTGCTGCGACTGAATAACGACCAGTTCTTCTGCGCCGAGAGCGCAGCGAAAGGAAAACGCTGATGTATCGCGTTCTCCGCCCGGTCGATGCGTGGCCGGTCATTGCCAACGGCCTCAAGTCCTTGAAAATGGGACACTCCGGGAATCGCACTTCACGGATTGCGTGCTGATTCTTGCCTGGACGGCCAAAAAACCGCGTCTTCAGAGCGCGCAAGCCGTCGTCGCCCTCACTCCCCCCCGAACTGACCGATAGAACCAGCGCGGCGAGCGCAGCTCGAATCGAGTACTCGTGCCGCGGGAATCCGCGCCGTCTCGGGCAGCGCTCTCACGGCAGAGCGCGC
>CAYNBI010000032.1:19443-36426 GCA_964395315.1 uncultured Chromatiaceae bacterium
GACCAGGCGTTGCCGGAGGTAAATGCCGAGCGATAGGCCCAGACCCCCGCTCGCTGACATGCGCCTTGTCGTTTCCAGAGGGAGAGAGTCGGCCAGGTATTCTGCCCCCGATCGAGAAACCGCGCGCACTCGGATCCGTCATCGACGGCAATCGCCTGGATGGGCGTGGAAATCTAGTTCAGAGCGCTGTCGATCGCTTGTCCGATATACTCTCTATCGTTGCGATTGGTGATGAGGATACCGACGAGCATCGTGTTTTGTTTCTTTTCCTGGTGTGCCTGGGAGACGCTGATTCTTTGACCATCCTGGCTGAAAACCAGCGCTTCCCGCGAAGGCGGGCGTCAGAGTAAATGTCCCGCCAGCACGGCGCTCGGGCCCAGCTTCGGACCGTCTAAAGATCGTAACAGATCGGGTAGACTAGCGGATGATCGGAGGGGCTCCGCGACGATCGATATTGGGCCGAGCTCGCTTCCCCGGTACCAGAGTGAACCCGCCTAGGCTTGTGGATGCGAACAAAACCCAAGAAACGCTCCGCGGGTGTGGTGGTCGTGCGTAGAGTCGACGGCGAATGGCGTTTCCTGCTGCTGCGGTGTTACCGCTACTGGGATTTCCCGAAGGGAGAAGTCGAGCCTACCGAGGACCCGCTAGAAACCGCCCGCAGGGAGGTCACGGAAGAGACGTGCCTCGATCATCTGGATTTCCGCTGGGGCGAGGCGTATACCGAAACCCAGCCCTATGGCGATGGCAAGATCGCCCGCTATTACCTCGCGGAGGCTCCGAGCGGCACGGTCAGCCTCCCGGTGAGCGCGGAGATCGGCGTCCCGGAGCATCATGAGTTTCGCTGGGTCGATGAAATCGAGGCGAGGTCCTTGCTCAACGCCCGTGTCCGCATGGTGCTCGAATGGGGATTAAACGAGATCGACGGGGAGAATCATGATCGACGGGAATCCGGAAAACCGAGAACAGGGGCATGATGCGCCGCTGCTGGAACCGATCGAGGCCCGTGTCCTCGGTTGCCTGATGGAGAAGCAGCGCACGACCCCGGACGCCTATCCACTCACCCTCAACGCGCTGGTGGTGGCCTGCAACCAGAAGACCAGCCGTGACCCGGTGATGAGCCTCACGGCCGGAGAGGTGGGGCACACGGTCAACGAGTTGCGTGACCGGGGCCTGATCCACGCTAGCTTCGCGGGCCGAGCCGAGCGTTATGATCATAAGATGGCCTCGAACTACCATCTGAACCGGCAGGAGCAGGCGTTGATCTGCACGCTGATGCTGCGCGGCCCGCAAACCATCGGTGAGCTGCGGACCAACGCCGGACGTATGGCAGAGATCCCGGACCTGGACGCGGTCGAGGAGATCCTGACTGCGCTGGAGCAGAGGGATCCGCCCCTGGTCGTAAGGCTGCCCCGGCTTCCCGGCAGGCGGGAGGAAAGATTCGCCCATCTACTGAGTGGCGCCGTGGTGCAAGAAGATATTGCCGCGCCCGCGGCGGTCGCTGGCAGTCATTCCTCCAAGGGGCGCATCGACGCCCTGGAGGCCGAGGTCGCGAGGCTAAAGAAGGAGCTCGAGGCCCTTTGGGAACTGACCGGATTATCCGGCAAACGCCCCTCGTCCGGCGAAGGCTGACGGTCGCCAAGGGGATCACCGGGGAAGTGCGGAGCAATTCGATGCTCACCGCAGGCGAAGGATGGGACGTCGTTTTCATGCGCGCAAGGCAGTGAGAACGAAGCCACGCAAGAGCTGTGCTTCTTGGGTGGCGGGCTGATTCTGTGCAGGATGGCCGACAATCCGCGTCTACAGAAACAGCGTCAACACCCCGGTATAGCCGTACAGACGGTCTTGAGAGATCTCGCCATTGGCGTAGAAGCCGACGAGCGGGAAATCGCCGAGCCGATCTTGGATGAGCCGCAACTCCTGGGAGTCCGGGCCGAACAAATTGACGCCGCGCCCCAGGCAGGAGACGTAGACGCCGCCCCGCGGCCGGCCGTTCAGGCGGCCCTCGATGCCGCCGAGCATGCGCAACAGATCGTCCTTCGCCGTGTTCGCGTCGCGCCGGCAGAACATGACCAGCGCTCCCGGTTCGGCGACATCGCCGATGGCGACCAGTCCGTTCTTCGGGTCAATGCCGACCAGATTACGCACCAGATAGTCGCCCGTATCCGAGCCGGCGATGGGCAGGCCAGCGAAGATGTAGCCGCCGATCCGGCTCAGGTCACGGGAGAGGATTTCGCCGATGTCGCGCTTGAGCACGTCCAGAGCGGGCTCACCGTCGAGCTTGATCAGGATGTTGCGTTGGGCCGCGGTGATGGTTCGCTGCGGTCCGATGGGGGAGCATCCCTGGCTGAGTCGGGTGACGACGCGCACCTTGTCCGAGAACAGCACGCCCGCGATGCCACCTTGCGTCACACCGTCAGCGTAGAGGTACACCTGGTGCCGCGAGCTCGCGAGCCCTCCCACGAGAAACCCCGCGGCGGTGCAGGCCGCCAGCTGCCTGATCAGACCCTCGGTGTAGGGGTTGGAGGGATCCGCGTGAACCAGTGCCAGATAGGGCCTGTTCTCGGCCACCCAGCGCTCGTCCTCGGCGCTGAGTTCTTCCAGATCCTTCACCAGCGCCGGAAAGACGCGAAAGGAATCCGGCGGAAACTCGCCGACCATGGCGGCCACGGCCGGCCGATCGTAATACTCCACCCCGGTCGCGCAGATGCCCATGCCGACGGTTCCGACCCAGTGCCGTACGCCGGTGGTCGCGCGAAACCGATCCAGCACCTGCTCCATGTGACCCGCCAGTGAATCTGTGACATAGAGAAAGCCGAGGTTTCCGGCACCGGGAACCGGGCCCAGCGCCGTCAGGCAGCGGTCGGCCGCGTCGCGCCAGTTTTCGCCTTCGGCGTGCCCATAGGAGAAAGCGCGCATGCTACGAGGATTCCAAGAGGATCGATTCTGGACAGTCTAACCCCGCCGGCCATCCGCCAAGCCCTGGGAAAGGGAAGGAAATCCGCTCGAGGGGGGATGATCGGAGCCTCGTCTCGGCGGCGCCGAACGAACCGCGCCAACGTATCGAAACGCGGGAACAGAGTTCCCAGCTTCACACCTCGGCGAGATCTCCCTTCGTCTGCAGCCAGGCGCGCCTGTCCGCCGCGCGCTTCTTGGCGAGCAGCATATCCATGAGCTGGGTGCTCCGATCGCCCTCCTCCACCGTGAGCTGAACCAGCCGGCGCGTGTCCGGGTGGATAGTGGTCTCGCGCAGCTGGGCGGGATTCATCTCACCGAGGCCCTTGAAGCGTTGAACGCTGATCTTGCCTCGGAGCTTCTCTGCCTCGATGCGATCGAGCACACCCTGGCGTTCTGAGTCGTCGAGAGCGTAGAAGACTTGTTTGCCGACGTCGATGCGGTACAGCGGCGGCATGGCAACGTAGACGTGCCCTTCGGCCACCAGGCGCGAGAAGTGGCGCAGGAAGAGCGCGCACAGCAGGGTGGCGATGTGAGCGCCGTCCGAATCGGCGTCGGCGAGGATGCACACTTTGCCGAAGCGCAGCCGTGAGAGATCCCCGCTCCCCGGGTCAACGCCGATCGCCACCGCGATGTCATGCACCTCCTGGGAGCCGAGCACCTCGGCGGGGTCCACCTCCCAGGTGTTCAGGATCTTGCCGCGCAGGGGCATGATGGCTTGGAACTCGCGGTCCCGGGCCTGTTTTGCGGAGCCGCCCGCGGAGTCGCCCTCGACCAGGAACAGCTCGCTGCGTTCCGGGTCGGTGGAGGTGCAGTCCGCGAGCTTTCCGGGCAGGGCCGGCCCCTGAGTCACCTTCTTGCGGACCACCTTGCGCCCGGCGCGCAGGCGCGCCTGGGCGGCGCCGATTGCAATGTCGGCGATGCGCTCCGCCTCCGCCACATGCTGATTCAGCCACAGGCTGAACGAGTCCTTCACCACGCCAGAGACGAAGGCGGCACACTCCCGGGACGACAGTCGCTCCTTCGTCTGTCCGGAGAACTGCGGGTCCAGGAGCTTTACGGAAAGGATGTAGCTCAAGCGGCCCCAGACGTCGTCGGGAGAGATCTTGACCCCGCGCGGCAGGAGATTGCGGAACTCGCAGAACTCCCGCACCGCCTCGGTGAGACCGGTGCGCAGACCGTTGACGTGGGTGCCGCCCTGAACCGTCGGAATGAGATTGACGTAGCTCTCCGTCACCGGATCGCCGCTCTCCGGAAGCCAGACCACGGCCCAGCTGGCGGCCTCGCTACGGCCCTCCATGTTGCCCACGAAGGGCTCCCCAGGCACGGTTTCGACGCCGATAAGCGCCTGGCTGAGATAGTCCTTGAGCCCGTCCTCGTAGCACCATTCCTGTTCCTCCCCGCTCGCCTCGTCGCGGAATGCGACGCGCAAGCCCGGGCATAGCACGGCTTTCGCCCGAAGCAGATGGGTCAGCTGGCGAACAGACACCTTCGGGCTGTCGAAATATTTCGGATCCGGCCAGAAGCGCAGTCGGGTTCCCGTGTTGTTGCGCCCGACCGCACCTACCTCTTCGAGCTCGGTGACCTTCGCGCCGCCGCCGAAGGCCATGTTGTACTCCTTGCCTCCGCGCTTCACCCACACCTCCAGATGTTTGGACAGGGCGTTCACCACCGAGACACCAACCCCGTGGAGACCACCGGAGAAGCGGTAATTCTCAGCGGAAAACTTGCCCCCCGCATGGAGCTTGGTGAGGATGACCTCGACGCCGGGCAGTCCCTGTTGGGGATGCAGGTCCACGGGCATGCCGCGGCCGTCGTCCGTCACCTGCACCGAGCCGTCGGAGAAGAGAACCACCTCGATATTGCGCGCATAGCCGGCGATGGCCTCGTCGACGCTGTTGTCGATGACCTCTTGCGCCAGGTGGTTGGGCCGGGTGGTGTCGGTGTACATGCCCGGGCGCTTGCGCACCGGGTCGAGCCCGCTCAGGACCTCGATGGCTGAGGCGTCGTAGTTGCCGGTCATGGCAGTCCTTGGTCTTCCTGTTTGCTGCTGGCGTTTCAGGCCGAGGGCGGTCAAGGTTGGAAAGACCGCCGAACCGGCGTAAATTACCGTAGCTCCGAAGGCAGTATCAAACCCCATGACCTCCGACGCCGCGAAATCCCCTCCCACCTTCGAGCAAGCCCTCGCCGAGCTGGAGTCCCTGGTCGACATCCTGGAGCGGGGCGAGCTGACGCTCGACGAGTCGCTCGCCGCGTTCGAGCGTGGCGTCGGGCTCACGCGCGCGTGCCAGAAGGCCCTGGACGAGGCCGAGCACAAGGTGCAGATACTCACGGGCAAGACCGCCGAAGAGGCACTCGACCCGTTCCAAGAAGATGGCTGACGCCCGGCTCGAGCCCTTTCTCGCCCGCTGTCAGGAGCGGGTGGAGGCTGCCCTGGAGCGCTGGCTTCCGGCGCCGGGCATTCAGCCGACACGCCTTCACCAGGCCATGCGCTATGCAAGCCTCGGGGGTGGTAAGCGTATTCGACCGACCCTCGTCTACGCCACCGCAGAGGCCATCGGACTTGCCCCGGCGTCGCTCGACGCCGTCGCCTGTGCGGTGGAGCTGATCCATGCGTACTCCCTGATCCACGACGACCTGCCGGCCATGGACGATGACGAACTGCGCCGCGGCCGGCCGACCTGTCACAAGGCCTTCGACGAGGCGACCGCCATCCTCGCCGGGGATGCGCTGCAGACCCTCGCCTTCCAAGTGCTCGTCGGCGACGACGCGGTGCCCGGAGGCGCTGCGGCCCGACTTGCGATGCTCGACACGCTGGCCCGTGCCAGCGGCTCACGCGGCATGGCTGGCGGGCAAGCGCTGGATCTCGAGGCCGAAGGACAAGAGATCGACGTCGCAATGCTGGAGAACATCCACATCCACAAGACCGGCGCCCTGATCCGCGCCGGCATGCGCATGGCGACCCTAGCCCATCCCGATCTGGGTGCGGGTGCGGCGGACAAACTGGACCGCTACGCCAAATGCCTAGGCCTCGCCTTTCAGATCCGGGACGACATCCTCGATGTCGAGGGTGAGACCGCCGTGATCGGCAAGACACGGGGCAAGGACCGGATTCAGGAAAAGGCCACTTACCCGGCACTGATGGGTCTGGCTGAAGCCCGCGAGGCGGCGGTCGGACTGCTGCAGCAGGCCCTGGGAAGCCTCTCCGCCTTCGATCAGCACGCCGACCCACTGCGCTGGATCGCCGAATACATGGTCTGCAGGGATCGATGATTCCGGCGGTTCCGCCGGGATTGGATTTGCTTGCTGTTGCCCTTACTTCGCCGGATAATTAACAAGTTTATCCGCTCGAACTTCTATGGCATTTCCCGGCAAACTTTCCGTTTGAGAATCAGGATCCAGGCGCTAGATTCTCAGCGAAACGCCGCCGATGGCCGCGACCCGAGGTATGATCCCATGGAGTCAGTGCTGAAACGCATGCCCGCCCCGTCGACCATCGCTGATGTTCAGGCCAGCAAAGACACTCGCCGCATCGCCATCGACAGGGTCGGCATCAAGGACATTCGGCATCCCGTGCGGGTGCGTGACCGCAGTGACGGCGAACAGCACACCGTCGCCTCGTTCAACATGTACGTGTTCCTGCCCCACAACTTCAAGGGCACGCACATGTCTCGTTTCGTGCAGATCCTCAACAGCCACGAGAAGGAGATCAGCGTCGGGTCCTTCAAGGAGATGTTGCGGGAGATGGCGGAACGACTCGAGTCCGAGAAGGGCCACATCGAGATGCGCTTCCCCTACTTCGTCAACAAGCAAGCCCCGATCAGCGGGGTTCAGAGCCTGCTCGACTATGACGTGACCTTCATCGGTGAGATCAGCGATGGCAAGCCCACCATGTACATCAAGGTGGTCGTGCCAGTGACCAGCTTGTGTCCCTGCTCGAAGGAGATCTCCGCGTACGGCGCCCACAACCAGCGCTCCCACGTCACGGTGCAGGTTCGCAACCGCGGCTTCATCTGGATCGAGGAAATCATCGACCTGGTGGAGAAGGAGGCCTCCTGCGAGCTGTACGGTCTGCTCAAGCGTCCGGACGAGAAGTACGTGACCGAGCGCGCCTACGACAATCCGAAGTTCGTGGAGGACATGGTCCGCGACGTCGCCGTGCGGCTGAACCAGGATGACCGGGTCGGCGCCTACATCGTCGAATCCGAAAACTTCGAGTCCATTCACAATCACTCCGCCTATGCCCTGATCGAGCGCGACAAGGAAGAGGAGGCGCGCGTCGCAGACGCCGCCCTGTCAGCTTAACGGTCGTAGCGACGACGCCAGGTCCTCACAGGCGACAAGACGCCTGTGGGCGGTGCCGAAGACTGGACACATGGATGCCGAGAACATTGCCGTTCCGTCGATGCGCCCGCCTCTCAGCGCGACCCATCGTCAGTCAAATATTCCTTAACCGCATCGTGTTAACCCCGGAACTTAAAAATTGGTCTAAAATCTAACGGTAAGATTGTGGGATTAAATGGGTTTTGAACCGTGAACACGAAACAAAAGGCCGCCTTGTTGCTGATCGGGATCGTGGGAACCGTTCTCTTTTTGCCAGACGACGAGGCCCCGGATATTGCGGAAACGCAGCAGGCCCGCCAAGACCCATCGCAGGCGTCCCCGCAACGCGACGACATTCGATTCCGACCGCAGGACGACCAATTGCGCGCCCCGGAGCGAGGACACGGGTCGGCCGATCGTTTTCCATTGCCAGATGGCGCATACCCGTCTTTCGGGCAATCCGCCCCCGATTTCCTCCCCGGTCAGCGCTTGGACCGGCCGCCCGCTTTCCGACCGCTGCGTCCACAGCAGGACCCGATGGAGCGTTTCACTTTCCGGCCATTGAGCGATCGCGAGCGACAGAGACTCGAGGCCGAGCGCCCGGATACTTACTTCGGCGGTCAGGACCTGACGGCCCCATCATCGCCTTACGATTACGGCCCCCAGGCGGGATCTGAACAGCCCTGGTATCGGCAACCCTACGCCTATCCCGAATGGCAGAGGGATCCGAGTTATGGCTACCGTTCCGGCACCTCGCCCTCCTGGGGCCCCGGCGGGCGAGGCGGTGATTACCGCAACGACCGAAGGACCGACGAGAGGACGGATGAGCGGTGGTTGGCCCCGGATGCACCTCAATGGGGATCGCAACCGTATGACTGGTCACCTCCCGCGCAGCGCATGTATCCCAGCCTCAACGGTGATCCTGGCCGAAGGTTGACCGCCTACTGACCTGGCGCGCACGGGGACGAAACGGACAGCGGAACGGACCGGGTCACGGCGCCTGAAGTTCGATTGCTACCTAGCCGGTCATAGCCACAGGGCCTCGTAGAGTCCCGAGACTCGATCCACGCGGCTTGATGCCGCGGTCACGACGGATTCAGGGCTGCCGATCACGACCACGCGGTCCCGTGCCCGGGTGATGCCCGTGTAGAGGAGCTCACGAGTCATCGCCCTGCTGTGATGGTGTGGCAATATCAGGATTACCTCTTCGAACTCCGAGCCCTGACTCTTGTGCACGGTCATGGCGAACGCCGTCTCATGGGACGGGATTCGCGGCCAGGCGACTCGCCGGGGGCCCTCCCCCGTATCAAACCATACGCCCACCTGTCGTGACGCCGAGCCGTCCGCGAGCGCCATTCCGACATCCCCGTTGTAAAGGCCGAGCCGATAGTCGTTGCTGGTCACCAGAAGCGGATGCCCGGCGTAGGCCTCATGGCCGATGCGGGCGATGACGCCTTCCTCCAACAGTACCGATTCGCACAGGCGGTTGAGCGTGTGTACCCCAAACGGGCCCTCTCGCACAGCGCACAAGACGCGCCAGCGGTTGAAACCCTCCAGAACCTGCGCGGGCTCTGTCGCCGCAAGACATGTCCGCATGCGCGGAACCAGCCAGCGACGAAGGTAGTCGCGCAGACCTTCCGCGGGCACCGTGTCGAGTTGCGCATCCGGATAGCCCGGATCGGTCAGCACCGCGACAGCCGCATCCCCCTGCCCGAGATTGACCGATGTCGCGGCCGCGGCGATTCCGGGGTGTCCCGCGAATCGGTAGCTCTCGCGCAGTACGGCGACGTGATCCGCGATGGGTGGCGCCAAGACCGGCTGCAGCCGGGCGCCGGCGAGCTCCGCGAGCGCCTGGCAGAGCGGCTCGGAGTAGGCGCCCACCCTGCCCCGTCCGCAGATGTCCCCAAGTACCATGCCCGGCTCCACCGAGGCGAGCTGATCCTTGTCACCGAGCAGGATGAGCCGGGTCTCCGGCCGTAGGGCCGAGAGCAGTCTGGACATGAGCGGAAGATCCACCATCGATGCCTCGTCGACAACGAGGACGTCCAGGTGTAACGGATTGTCGCGTCCATGTCGGGGCCGCGAGCGTCCGGGGCGGAATCCCAGCAGGCGGTGTAGTGTAGCCGCCTCGGTCGGCAGACCCTGCGCGATGTCATCGCTCAGCGACAGTTGCTGACGCGCCGCGGCGGACGAGGCTACGAGGCGCGTCGCCGCCTTGCCCGTGGGCGCCGCCATTCCGATCCGCAGAGGCCGCCCCGCCTGCTCCAGCAGCAACGCGAGAATCGCGGTCACGGTCCGCGTCTTGCCCGTTCCCGGACCACCGGAGATCACACAGAAGGGCAGCAGCACCGCCATCGCGGCCGCGATCCGCTGCCAATCGGTGTCTTCCCGGAGCGGAAACAGCCGGTCGAGCCCGGCGCGCAGCACGGCGCGATCCACGTCCGGCGCCCAGACGCCGCTGCGCGCCCGCAGCGCATCGGCAAGATCCCGCTCGAACCGCCAGTAGCGCCCGAGATATAGGCGGTCCCGGGCGTCGAGGATCAGCGGTGTGTCGTCCCCCGGCGCACCGACCACGTCCGACCGACGCAGGGAGCCGCGCCACTCCTCCACTCCAGGGGCGATGAGCGGTGCATCGCCATCCTGTTCCAGCGCGAACAACGGGCGGCCCGCATAGGCCGCGAGATCCACGCAGACGTCCCCCGCCCCCACGCGGCTGCTCGCCAGGGCCGCCGCCAACAGCAACAGCGGTTCATCGGAGCCAGACAGCTCGTTCATCCAGCGCGCGAAGTGCAGGTCCAGCAGACGCAGACGATCGTCCCTCGCCGCACCTTGCAGGCGGTTCAGGACCTCGGTCACCCGCGTCTTCTTCATCTCCGCTCTCCCGCGAGCAGGCCGTCCAGTCGCTCGATGATCTCCGCTGGCGGGCGGGCATGGTACACGCCGCGGCGCGGGCCGGATTCCGGGCGCATGCCCCGCAGAAAAAGGTAATAGACACCGCCGAAGTGTCGTTCGTAGTCATATGCCGGTACGCGGCGGCGCAGGTAGCGGTGCAGGGCAAGCGTATAGATCAAGTACTGGAGATGGTAGCGATGCCTTCGCATTGCGCGCGCCATGCCGGCGGTCTCGTAGTCGGCCAGCCGGTCTCCCAGATGGTTCGACTTGTAGTCCGCGACGTAGTAGCGCCCCTGGTGCCGGAAGACGAGATCGATATATCCCTTCATCAGCCCGCGTACCGACTCGAATGCCAGACCGCCTGCGGTTTCCCGGTATCCTTCGTAATCGGACAGGACCTCTCTCAGACCGTCCGCGTCCAGTCTGCAAAACGAGAAATGGAACTCGAGCTCGTTCAGCCGCTCGCAGGCCACGAGATCCCTCAGCCTGAGCGGCTGCGCGTCCTCCAGGGGGGTGTCCAGCACGCGCCCGACAGTCGACTCGACCACCGGGCTCCATGTGGGGTCGATGCCGTACTGCTCCAGCAAGGCGACGACCCTGCTCCCGAGTTCCTCTCCCATTGCGGCCGGAAAATCGAGCTGCTCGAACAGGGTGTGAAAGAAGTACCCGCTCTCGATACCGCGGGGAAAGAGGAAGATCCCGTCCGCGGGTCCGGCGTCCGGGAACTGCGCGTCTCCGGGCTCGGTCGTCTGCGCTTGATCGTAATCCGGCTGCTCCGGCTCCGACCCGCTCCCGGCGAGCCAGGAGTAGCTGGCAATACGCCAGTCGCGAGGGATCTGCCGTTGGAACGCGCGGGCGGACAGGGTCGCCGGATCCCGCATAGGCGTGCGACGGGCGCTCCCCGGAGTCGGCGGCAGGTCCTCGACCACGACGGTGCCGAGGCTTCCGTCCGCCAGGGACTCCAGGTCCGCGCGCACTGCCTCGGGTTCGAGCTCGGACATGCTGCTCGCTGGGGCCTCTTGCCCGGGGTCCGGATGCAACAGCCAGGCCAGGCCCGATCCCTCCGCCCCGTTTACCGGCCCCCAACAGAGGTAGCAGAGACGCTTCGCCCGGGTGACGGCCACGTAGAGGAGACGCAGGCGCTGCGCGAGTTCCTCCCTTCTCGCCAGATCCCGGTGCCTGTCCTGCTGCGCCGAGCCCAGATCCAAGCAGGCGCCGAGGTCGTCAGGGTGATGGAACAGCACCGGCCCTTTCTTGCTCTCGAAGCTGCTCCAGGGAAACGGAATGAAAACCACGGGATACTCGAGGCCTTTGCATTTGTGGATGGTCACGATCTGCACCAGCTCCTCGTCGCTTTCCAGGCGCAGCTGTGCCGATTCGTTTCCCTGCGGCGAGTCGGCGCGGCTATCAGCAAACCAGCGCAGCAGTCCGTCCGGACCCGGATGCTCCCGCTCGGCCACCTGGGCCAGCTCCGCGAGCTGCAGCAGATTGGTGAGGCGCCTCTCCCCGTCCGGGTAGGCCAACAGGCGGGCGGCTACCCGCTCCCCGTGCAGCAATGCTTGAAAGGCGTTCATGAAACCCCGCCCGCGCCAACGCTCACGATAACCCTGGAAGCGCTCGACCAGATCGTCCCATCGCCGTTCGTCGCTCGCCAGGAGCGCGAGCTCGGACAGGGGAACCCCGAGCAGTCGCGTAGTCGCCGCGCCGCGAATTAGGGCCTCGTCCACGCCGTCCGCCACCGCCTCCAGAACCTGGGATAGCTCGCCTGCCTCCTCGCTCATGAAGACGCTGTCTTGGCTGAGCGTGACGCTCGTCACGCCGGCTCGACGCAGGACGTGCTGCATGATCGCGCCCTCGCGGTGAGTACGCACCAGCACCGCGATGTCCCTGGCGGCGAGGGACCGGTCTCCCAGCATCGCCTTGCCCTCGCACCCGAGGTTCAGAAGCTCGGCGATCCGCCCGGCGCAGACCTCTGCCGCCGTGTCCACGGCCGCCTCCTTCGTGATCCGGCCGCTTCTGGTGCTGTTCTCCTCGGTCAGCGGCAGAAACCAGAAGTGCAGTGGCGGCGGCTCGGCGCCGAGTATCCGAAGCGGCTCGTCGTCGGCCCGCGGCCCGGGGTTGACCGGAATGAACGGAATGTCGGCGTTGAAAATGAAGGGCGCCTGGGAGCGCGCGAACAGCCGGTTGACGGCAGAGACCAGGCGACTCGAAGAGCGCCAGTTCGTATCCAGGGTATGCTGGGCTCCTTCCGCCGCGGCATTCCGTCGGGCGCGGATGTAGGTGAAGATGTCCGCGCCGCGGAAGGCGTAGATGGCCTGCTTGGGATCACCGATGAGATAGAGCCCGCATGCGGGATGGCCCGCGTAGAGCCGGCGGAAGATCGAGTACTGGACTGGATCCGTGTCCTGGAACTCGTCGATCAGGGCGACCGGATAGCGTTCGCGCAGCTTGCGGGCCAGCACCTCGCCGCCGGCGCCGGCCAGGGCGGCATCCAGCCGCCGCAGCAGGTCATCGAAAAAGAGCTGGGAGGCGGCCGCCTTGCGGCGGTCAAGCTCGGTTCGAACGAAATCCCTCGCCTCGGCCAGGAAGGCGGCCCTGCGCAGACCAGCCAGCGGCTGTGCCAGCTCGGACAGCTCCCCGCACAGGTCGAAGAAGGGATGGGCCGGCGGGGTCCGATCCGGCATCGTCTTATCCGTCAGCAGCGCGGGCGTAAAACGACCGAAGCCTGTCGGCAGCTCCGCCGGCGCCTGACGGCGCGCCATCAGCTCGTCCATCACCGTCACGGCTCGCGTCACGATGCTCTTGGTGTAGGAGCGACGGTTTAGCGCCCCTTTGGACCTCAGGATCTCGACCACTTCTGGGCGTTCGTCCGCCCACAGGGCGCGCATCTCCGCGAACAGCCCCGCGCGCCGCTGCTCGGCTGCCTCGAGACCGACGACCGCCGCCTCCGGGAGCAAACGCAGATCGTCCCGGCTGAGACCATCGGCGATCTCGGCGAGCAACCTCGAAGGATTCGCCCACTGGGCGCACACCCAGGCCGCGCCCTCCGCATCCATGGCGGCAACCCTGCGGCGCCAGAAATCGGCGGCGATCTCACGACGCAGTGTCTCCTCCTCGGTCAGAAACTCCGCCTCAAACGGCGCACGACTCTCGAATGCGTGCTCCTGCAGCGCGCGCTGGCAGAAGCCATGGATGGTATAGACCGCGGCCTCGTCCATGCGCGTCGCCGCCTCGGCCAGCAGGACCCGCCCGCCTGCCCTGTCTTCCAGCCCCCGCAGCAGGTCGCCGAGGACCGGATCTCGCCCTTCCCCCGCCTCGCCGGTTTCCAGCGAGGTCAGGGCCTCCACCACGCGGCGACGGATGCGCTCGCGTAGCTCCTCGACGGCGGCATTGGTATAGGTCACCACCAACAGGCGATCGATCGCCAAACCGCTGAGCAGCAACCGCAGGTACTGGGTCGCGATGGTGTAGGTCTTACCCGTCCCGGCGCTGGCCTCGATCAGGTGCAGTCCGCGCAACGGAAGGGTCAGCGGGTCCAGGGACTTCATGCCGTGCATACATCCTCCGCTGCCTTGCCGAGCCTGGAGCGATCGAACAGGGGTCGCCAGACGCGTTCCGCGAGGCTGGAGAATTCCACGCTCGCCAGCGGCTCCCGGCCGCGCCAGGCGATGGCGGCGTATGGGTCCCGGCTCTCGCAGAACTGGTTATAGGCGCCCGCCCACTGCTGCCATACTTTTTCTGATAACCCCCCCTCCTCGGCGAACGCCAAGGACGTCTCGGGGAAGAAACACAAGGGTGCCCGCAGGCCCTGCCAGCGGACGGCCAGGAGGTCCTCGAGCAGGGAGCGCGCGGTGGGCACATGGTCAATGTGCAGGGTCAGGTCCTCCGCCAGGTGATGGCTCAACCAGGACTGGTGCGGGTGCGCGGCGCACAGGGCGAGGTGCCTGATCCAGGCGGCGATCCGATCCTTGGCGCGGAGCTTGCCGAAGCGATAGGTTACGAGCCCGCGGTCCCGCGGCCCGGGAAGCCAGCCGCGCAGCCGATTGGGCCCCAGCTCCAGGTCCACCTCGAGCGGCTCTCCCGGCTCGGGCAGGCGCGCCCGCACGCGCTCCGCAAAGAGCTCGGTCGCGGCCGCTTGCGCCTCGAATGCGAGCCGGCCCGCGGCGCCGTGGGGCAACCGGCCCTCGCCGCGGAGAATCGGAAGGGCATCCGCTGCGTCATGCCCGGCCAGGGCCAGATCGAGCAACGTCTGACGCGTGCCATACTTTTCGAGCCCGGTGATCTCAAACGGCTCGACGTCCGCCAGAACATCGGCGCCTTCCGCCAGGCGCACACCAAGGCGCTGCGCGAGGAAGAAGGCCGCCGGGTTGGCGAAGAACCGGATCAGCTCCTCCAGCTCCACCACCCGCCATTCGGGCCCTGGCTCCGCCAGCTCGGTATCGGCGAAGGCGGGCGGCGCCTCGGCACGATCCGCTCTTGCCGCCGCCAGCCAGTCCGAACCGTAGCTGAAGAGCCGGGGCTCGGCGGGATCGAAATATCGGGCACTGAATGGCTGCAGCGGGTGCTCGACGGTGATCCCCTGCACAGGGCCGTCCCCACCCTCGCAACGGAAGGAGCGCTCGATGTAGTCCGTGAGCTCGCTGACCAGGACCGAGGGGCTCTTCCTGCTGTTGTCGCGGACATCGCGCCCGACGTAGCTTAGGTAAAGGCGCTCCCTGGCGGACAGCAGGGCCTCCAAGAACAGGTAGCGGTCGTCCCGGCGGCGGGAGCGATCGCCGCGCCTCGGCGCTTGCGCCATGAGGTCGAACCCCAGCGGCCGCTGATTGCGGGGAAAGTCGGTGTCGTTGAGACCCAGCAGGCAGACCGCCCTGAAGGGTATGCTGCGCATGGGCACCATGTTGCAGCAGGTGACTCGCCCGCTGAGAAAGCGATCGGGGCTGCCCGGAGCGTCGAGCAGCCCCTCCAGCCAGGCGGCCACCACCTCCACCGAAAGCGCCTCGCCGAGCCCGGCTTCCTCGGCGTAGCGGCTTAGCCGCTGCAGGGCGTCGCGCAGCATCTGCACCTCGCCGGCCTCGCCCGCCTCGGCGGCGAAGAAGTCGCGGATCAAGCGGTTGCCCCTCGCCGGCCAGTCCGCAGCCGGCACTGGCCGGGCGAGCTCGGCGCGCCAGGCCTCCAGGCGCCGCAATAGCTCCTGCAAGGTACCCAGGTGCACCACACCGCTCCCCTCCACATCCGGGTAGGGGGCGGCCCCCGCGAACAGCGCCTGCTCCGGCGGCAGGGCATAGCCGAGAAACAGCCGCCTCAACCCGAAGGCCCAGGTGTTGGCCTCCTCCGGCGGCAGGCCGAGCCCCTCGCGCATGGCGGCATCCGAGCCCCAGCGAATCCCGCTCTCCGCGATCCAGGTACGCAAGCGCTGGAGCCCGTCCTGGTCCAACTCGAAACACCTCTGCACTGCGGGGACCTCGAGGAGTGCCATGACCTCCGAGGCCTCAAGCCGGCTCGTCGGCAGCTTCAGCAGGCTCGCGAACGCGGCGGTCAGCGGCCGCTCGCTACGCAAGCGGCGGTCCGAGACCGACCAAGGAATCTGATGCTCGTCGGCAACCGCCCCAAACACCGCATCGAGGTATGGCGCGTAGAGGTCGATGTCCGGCGCCATAACCACGACGTCACGGGGCTCGAGCCCGTCCACCTCGTCGAACAGGCTCAGCAGATGATCGTGGAGCACCTGAACCTCGCGCATCGGCCCGTGGCAGACCTGGATCTGCACCGACCGGTCGTCTGGCGCTATCGGCGTTCGGTGCGCCTCCTGCCAGGTCCTTCGATCCCTGAGCTCCAGGATGTCCGACTGAATCAGCGCGAGCAGGGAGTCCCCTGCCGGCGGGACGAATGCCTCGTCGTCCGTGTGATCGAGCTCCAGCAGGAGGTCCAGGAGCTCCTGCCCCGCGTGCCCCATTGACGCCAGCAAGGGATTGCCGACATCGAGCAAGGCGCTGGCATCGACCGCCCCGGTACGATGCGACAGCCCCTGACGGCTTGCTCGGTGGCGCTCCGAGACCAGATCGGCCCAATACTCCTGCGACGGGTTGAGCAGGAACAGGTGCGCGGCCGTGTGCCGGGAGAGCCCCGCGAGCATCTCCAGATAGGCGGGCGCCAGCGCCGTGAGACCGAACAGGGAGACCCGCTCCGGCAGCGGGCGCGTGGGCGCGAGGCCAGTGGCGATGGCGTCCCGCAGCCGCGCTAGCATGGTGGCGCGGTGCTCGGCCGGGGTGCCAGCGGCAAGCGATCGCCACAGCAAGGCCTGCCAATGGGCCTCTTCCCCCCGCTCCCAGGCCAGCAACCAGTCGGGGCGATAGACCAGGTACTGATCGAACAGATCCGCGATGCGGGTGCAGAGCTGGAGCCGCTTCAGCTCCCTCGGCTCGCCACTCAGGTAGCTCGCGAGCTCCGCGAACGCGGGCACTTCCAGGTGCCGAGGCAACTCCGCCATGATCCGCCAAATCAGGGGTTCCCGGTCGAAGACACTGTCTCGCGGCAAGCCCGGAAACCAGGCCGACATCACCTCCCAGAAGAAGCTGGCAGGCAAGGGAAACGCCAGGTTGGCCGCAATCCCGTCACGTTGCGCGGCCTGGTGGGCGATCCATCGGGCCATGCCCTGGTTCTGCACCACCACCGTCTCCGGCGTCAATGGATCCGCGAGCGGGGTCGCGGTGACTGCCGCGAAACGGTCGAACAGAGATTCCAACCGATTGCTGGAGTGGAGCTGAAGCATTTCGCGAGATTCCTGTTTCTGAGCATTCCTGACGGCCGGAATGGGCC
>CAYNBI010000033.1:0-34708 GCA_964395315.1 uncultured Chromatiaceae bacterium
GCGCAATGAGCCTGCTGCGGTGGTGAAGGCTCGATCGAGAGGGACGAAGGCAAGGTCACGCCCTGACCCCGCACCCTGGCCCAAACGGCGGCGCAGAAGCTTCTCGGGCAACAAGTCACACCGAACCGCCCGGGGCGGTAATCGTAAGCGGGTCGTCGCTAGCGCACCCTTACGGGCAAAAAGCCTGTTCTCGTCTTCGCGCTGATTGGGCGGGGGCGGCGAGACCGGAGCCTGCCTTTGTCTTTCTTTCGGCGCGAGGCACTTGGCCTTATGCTTCGCGCTTTGTTCCACCCCCGAGGTCACGCCTTCATGTCGAGCTTCCGACCGTTCCCCGCTGGCGGCCTTTGGATCCTATTCCTCGGCTTGTTCGCCCTGTCCGCTCACGCCGAGATGCGCGTGGGTGTCAAGGAGTTCGTCCCCAGGGATGCCAATTCCGCGAACTCGGCGGCCGGCGTGCGCGACATGCTGTTCAATGACCTGGCGGCGCAAGTCCTGGAGGCGGCGGCAAAGCGCCGTTGCGACATCTCGATGATCGACATCAGCCAGCGTACTGAAGAGGCCCGCCAGACCGAGAAGCGCCTGCAGCAAGGGGGGCACACGGACCCGGCGACCGCCGTCCCCGTCGAGCCGCTCGACGTCAACACCTTCGTCGAGGGAGCGGTGGGTGAGAGCGGTGGCGAGATCAGCTGGCATGTCGAGGTGGTCGGGGCGGACGGCACCCCAATCGCTCAGGACGAGGGCACCGTTGCCGAAGGCGAGCGCCTCTCGGTGACGCGCAAGATCGCCGAGCGCCTGATGAGCCGCCTGTGCCCGGCGAAGGCTTGGCACCTCAAGGCGAAGTACAACGACCTGATGCTCGACGACGTGATCTGCGACCTCTCCGCTCCGTTCAACGTGCGCGGCAAGGGCGAGACGGCGGGGATCGTGTTCTCCTTCAAGCCCGCAGATGACAAGGGCGGCGCCTTCACCATCGGCGGCACGGCAGGCGGGGTGCCCTGGTCGGGCGAAGGCACCTACACGGTCAAGACCCAGGGCGAGGCCGGGGAGATGCCGATCAGAGGCGCGTGGCGCATCACCACGCCGGTCGGGAGCTTCGGGGACGCGGGAACCATTTCAGGCAAGCTTTCCGCGGCGCCCGATTGCAGGGCCGGAGACCCGCAGCAAACGAAGCACAAAGGAAAGAGGCAAGGATAGCCAGGGGTCGGGCCTGCCTTGCCGTGGGCCCGGCGTTTGCTAGATGGAGATCAGGGCGCGATAGCAGCCGGCGTAGCGGGCCGCATGCGCCTCAGCCTTCACCCCCACCCGGGTGAGGAACAAGGCTTTGAGCTTGCGGGCACCGAGCGCATACTGATCAGGTGATATCGGAAAAAGCCAGATTGCGGTGTGGGCTCAACCGATCGACGCAACACACGCATGAAATCGCTCTGCTGGTGTCTCATAGCCTAGCGTCTTGCGCGGTCGTTCATTCAGCTGACGGTTCAGGGGGCTTTCTTGAGGCGAGCCGCCCTGAATTCCTCACGCTGGGCTTTGTCGCCGGGGTCGAATCCACCTGCCGCTATCTTCTCGGCTATCATCGTCGGATTCCGCAGCCACAGCCGCGCGGTTGGCGGGTGCCGGCCGAATAATCGGCGCGGCCTGACGTCACCAGTCCACAGCTTCATTAAGAATACCGGTCGAACCCCGCTCCGGAGGTCTCCATGCCCGTTGCCATGTCCCGTTTCGAACCCCTTCCCGGAATTTTCGAACCATCGGGCGTTCAGCAGCTGCCGGACGGTCGGTTCTTGGTCATCGAGGACGAGAAGGAGTTTCCGTTCTGTCTGCTCGCTCTCGACGTCGACGGTCGGGTGATAGGTCCCCCCGTGGCGGTTACAGCTCCGGGGAAGCTGAACGACCTCGAGGGACTGACGCTCGGGCCATCGGGGCACCTCTATGCGATCACCTCGCACTCGCGCGACGGCGACGTCAAGGTAAAGAAGTCGCGCCGTCGGTTGGTGCGCTTTCGGGTCGTCGGCGACGCGATCGTCGATGCGGCGGTCTTCGAAGGCCTGCTGCCGGTCCTAACCGCGGCGCACCCCACGCTGGCCGCCGCCGCCCAAGTCGCCAACGTGAAGGAAGACGGCGGGCTCAACATCGAGGCGCTGGAAATGGCGCCCGACGGCAAGGAACTTCTGGTGGGACTGCGCGGGCCCCTGATCAACGATCGGGCGGCCGTGGCCGTGCTCGCTGGACCCGACGCCGTGTTCGAAGGCGACGCCCCGACAAAGGTCTTGATCCGAACGTTGGATCTCGGCGGTCAGGGCATCCGCGGCATGGCCTGGGTGCCGGCGCTGCGCGGCTACCTTGTGGTTTCTGGCCCGCTGTCACGAGAGCAATCCGGCTTCGGCCTCTGGCTGTGGGATGGCACCGAAGCCGCCGCGCGTCGCGTCTCGATCCAGGGCGTCGACGATATGGCGCGGACCGAAGGCGTGACGGGTGCTGAGGTCGGCGGCAAGGCCATGGTCCTGCTGGTGAGCGACGACGGCGACCGCAGCACCGGCCGCCCCGCCAACCACCTGTTGGTCGACGTGGCGCGACTCCGCGCAGCGCCATGAAAACGGGGTGCCGAGGCACCCCGTACGTGGCCGTGGCGAAGTCCGGGATCACTGCAACGCAGCGGCGCCGGCCAGGGTAAAGAAATTCCACTGCCCCACGAACCGCAAAGAGCAAGGAACACGTCAGCTTGCCGGCTCAGTGCAGATCGCTCGGCTCGCTGACGAAGAGACTGCAGTGGGTCGGGACGAGACTTGTACATTGCGGTCGAGGCCGCCTCGTTTCTTCAGAGGCCGGTTCCCTCTCAGCCTCGCGCCGAACCGTCGCGTTGTATCGATTGGCGGACGGCTCCGATCTTGTTGGCAATCTTGGTGGTCCGATCTCGGTGGAGCGCGTGATCTTTGCGTTACGCCGAGGATTTCCGCGTCGATCCTCTTAGCTCCGCTCTCGGGCCGATCTGAAACTTCAAGTCACCGCAGCGCGCGTATGCTCACGCCGTTTCGTGAAGCGTAACCCGCGCCATCCTAGTCGCGTCGATGGCCAGCGAGAGCCTGGGTTGGCCTGTCCGGTCGAGGCGCGGGCAGACCCGCCGGACGGTCAGGTCCGGGCGATGGTCTAGAGGAGGACCAGATTGTCCCGGTGGATGAGCTCGGCGTCGTCCAGGTAGCCGAGGATCTCCTCGAAGCGGGAGCTGGGCTGGCCCTTGATGCGCGAGGTCTCCAGGGCGTCGTAGTTGACCAGGCCGCGTGCGACCTCGCGCCCGTGCTCGTCCACGCAGGCCACCACCTCGCCGCGGGCGAAGGCGCCGTGGACGGCGTTGACGCCCACCGCCAGCAGGCTCTTACCCTGCGTCTCCAAGGCCTTGACGGCGCCCGCGTCCAGGGTCAGCCGGCCGCGCACTTGGAGTTGCCCGGCGAGCCATTGCTTGCGGGCGGCCTGGGCCTCCTGCACGGGTGCTAGAAGGGTGCCGACCGGCTCGCCGCCCTGGATGCGGGTGAGTACCTGATCGCCGCTCCCCGGAGCGATGACGGTCGGGGTGCCTGATCGCGCCGCCAGCCGCGCCGCCCGCACCTTGGTAACCATGCCTCCGGTGCCCAGGCCCGTCACGCTGCCGCCGGCCACCGCGTCGAGCTGCGGGTTGTCGACCCTGGTCTCCGAGATCAGGGTCGCATCCGCGTGGAAGCGGGGGTCGCGGTCGAACAGGCCGTCCTGGTCCGTGAGCAGCACAAGCAGCTCCGCCTCGATGAGATTGGCGACCAGGGCGGCGAGGGTGTCGTTGTCGCCGAATCTCAGCTCGTCCGTGGCCACGGTGTCGTTCTCGTTGACAACCGGGACGACCCCCAGGGCCAGCAGCGCGCGCAGGGTGCTGCGGGCGTTGAGATAGCGTTCGCGGTCCGCCAGATCGTCGCGGGTGAGGAGCACCTGGGCGGTGTGCAGGCCGCGTTTCTGGAAGCAGTCCTCGTAGGCGCGGATGAGGCCCATCTGACCGATGGCGGCGGCGGCCTGGAGCTGATGCAGGGACTTCGGCCGGCGCGTCCAGCCCATGCGGGACATGCCCTCGGCCACCGCCCCGGAGGAGACCAGCACGAGGTGACCGCCGGATCGGCGGAACGCGGTCATCTGGTCCACCCAGGGGGCCAGCACCTGGCGATCGAGCCCTTGGCCGTTGCGGGTCAGCAGGGCGCTGCCGATCTTCACCACCCAGCGCCGGGTGTGGGGGATTCTCTCTCGCGTCATCATCGGGTTGGCGGGTGAAGCTTGGGACTCAATCCAGGGGATGCCAGTCGTCGGGAGCCGCATCGTCCGCGTCCGGCTCAGGTGCGGGAGGGCGATTCTGCTCCAGGTGGCGCATCAGGTCCTCCATCATCGCCGCCGTGCCCTCGCCGGTAACCGCCGAGATTCCGTAGACGGGGCCCTTCCAGGCGAGTCGCGCCAGGATTTCCTCGCGCCGGCGCTCGTAGTCCGCGGGTTCGAGCAGGTCGCGTTTGTTGAGCACGAGCCAACGTTCCTTTTCGCTCAGCCCCTCACCGTAGCGTTCCAATTCCGTCTCGATCGCGCGGACCTGCTCGGCGGGGTCGCAGCCGGTGTCCAGCGGCGCGATGTCAACCAGGTGGAGCAGCAGCCGGGTGCGCGCCAAGTGCTTGAGAAACCGGGTGCCGAGCCCGGACCCATTGGCCGCCCCTTCGATCAGGCCCGGAATGTCCGCGATCACGAAGCTGCGGTCCCGTCCCAGTCGGACCACGCCGAGGTTCGGGTACAGGGTCGTGAAGGGATAATCCGCCACCTTGGGACGTGCGCAGGAGACCTTGCGGATCAGGCTCGATTTGCCCGCATTCGGAAAGCCGAGCAGACCGACATCGGCGAGCAGGACGAGCTCCAGGTGGAGATCCCTGCGCTCTCCCGGGGTCCCCGGTGTCGACTGGCGTGGGGTGCGGTTGGTGCTGGACTTGAAGCGGGCGTTGCCGATGCCGTGAAAGCCGCCGCGCGCCACGAGTAGACGCTCGCCGTCGTGCACGAGCTCGCCGATCGACTCGCCGGTCTCCTCCTCGAACACGCGAGTGCCCACCGGGACCCGGACCAGCAGGTCGTGCCCGCCGCGCCCGGTCATGTTGCGCCCCATCCCGTCACGGCCCCGTTCGGCCTTGCGCACTCGGCGGTAGCGGAAGTCCACCAGGGTGTTCAGGCTGGCGTCCGCCAGCAGGTAGACGCTGCCCCCGTCTCCCCCGTCGCCCCCGTCGGGCCCGCCCTTGGGGATGAACTTCTCGCGCCGGAAGCTCACGCAGCCGTTGCCGCCGTCGCCGGCCTCGACGCGAATGTGGGCTTCGTCGACGAATTTCATGTCCCTAACGTAAAAAGCCCCGCCGGGGGACGAGGCTTTCCGCGGCCGCTTGCTGGCTGGACGTCAGGCGCTTTGGACGCTGACGTACTTGCGGTTCTTGGGGCCCTTGATCTCGAACTTGACCAACCCGTCGCTGAGCGCAAACAGGGTGTGGTCCCGCCCGCAGCCCACGTTGACGCCGTTGTGAAACTTGGTTCCCCTTTGGCGCACGATGATGCTGCCCGCGCTGACCTTCTGGCCGCCGAAGACCTTGACGCCCAGGCGTTTGGATTCCGATTCGCGGCCGTTGCGGGAACTGCCGCCTGCCTTTTTGTGTGCCATGCTGCCGTTCTCCTCAGCCTGCGTTGATGCCGGTGATCTTGATTGCCGTATACCACTGGCGGTGGCCCTGGCGCTTCAGGTACTGCTTGCGCCGGCGGAACTTCAGGATCTTGACTGTCTTGGCACGGCCGTGAGCCTCGACGGTTGCCGTGACCTTCCCGCCCTCGAGGTAGGGCTTGCCGACCTTGACGTTCTCGCCGTCGGCAACCATGAGGACCCGGTCGAGCTCTACGGTCGCGCCCGTGTCGGCGGCGAGCTTCTCGACCTTGAGCGTATCGCCCTCGGCGACACGATATTGCTTGCCCCCGGTTTGTATGACCGCGTACATGATTGCAATCCCCAGGAATGACTGTTTCCGTCCACTCCGCACAGCGGGAGCGGAATAAAAAGAAGCGGAAGTGTAGCCTGGCCTCCTCGGTCGCGTCAAACTGGCGGTGGGGCGGCCGTTGGGCGCTGCCCGCGGGACTGTCTCTCGCCGCGTCTCGTCCGGCTTGACAGCCCATTTTCCCGCCCATAGCATCCCCGCGGGCTACTTTCGATCCCCGATTGGTATGCAACTCTCCCAAATCCGAGCGCCCGTCGCAGACGACATGCAAGCGGTCGACCGCCTGATCCTGCGTCGGCTCCAGTCCGATGTGGTGCTGATAAACCAGGTCGGGCACTACATCGTCAATAGCGGCGGCAAGCGCTTGCGTCCACTGGCGGTGCTACTGTCCGCGCGAGCCTGCGGCTATCAGGGCGACCGGCACATCGATCTCGCCGCGGTGGTCGAGTTCATTCACACCGCTACCCTGCTGCACGACGACGTGGTGGACGGCTCCGAGCTCCGCCGCAGCCGCGAAACTGCCAACGCCCGGTGGGGCAACGAGGCGAGCGTTCTGGTCGGAGACTTCCTCTATTCCCGGGCCTTCGAGATGATGGTGGACGTGAACCTGATGCGGGTGATGGACATCCTCTCTCACGCCACCAACCGCATCGCCGAGGGGGAGGTTCTCCAGCTGCTGAACTGCAACGATCCGGACACCACTGAGGAACGCTATATGGAGGTGATTCGGCGCAAGACGGCGACCCTGTTCGAGGCCGGAACGCGCCTCGGCGCTGTGCTCGCGGACATGCCGTCGGCGCAGGAGGATGCGATGGCGGACTATGGCCTCAAGCTCGGGATTGCGTTTCAGCTGGTGGACGATGCCCTCGACTACCGTGCCGATGGCGAACAGCTCGGAAAGAATCTGGGCGACGACCTGGCTGAGGGCAAGCCCACCCTCCCCGTCATCCGCGCCATGGAGGCCGGGGATGACGCGATGCGCAAACAGCTGCGCGAGGCGATCGAGAACGGCGGGCGCGAGCACATAGGCCTGGTGGCCGACGCGATTGAATCGACCGGGGCCATCGACTACACTACCGCGCTCGCACGCCGATATGCGCAAGAGGCCCAACAGGCCGTCGCCGCGCTTCCCGAGTCGGCCCAGCGCACCGCGTTGGAGGAGATGGCCGATTTCGCCGTCTCGCGAACCTACTGAATCGGGGTGTAGCTCAGCCTGGTAGAGCACTACGTTCGGGACGTAGGGGCCGGAGGTTCGAATCCTCTCACCCCGACCATTCCTTGATCTCCCACGACGGTCCGATTTAGGTCAGCCGGCCTCGACAGCGTCATGGTTCGTGCCGCGGAGGCATTGCCTAGGTAGCGGGAGCTGGCCGATCATCGGTTAAACGTCATTCCCGTTCACCTTACCATCTCCGAATCCGATGGAACGCGCATTCGCCGTTGCCGAGCAGTACGCCGCCTCCCGCCCCCCGGGTGATTACTGGACCCTGCGCCTCGTGGTTGCCGAGCAGGAGCTTCTCTCCGTGCGCCAGGGTGTAGCCGAGCCCAGCGAGCTCGACCTGTCGGCCGGGGCGATGGTGACGGTGGTCAGGGGGAAGGGGGTCGGATACGCCGCGACGGCCGATCTGACCCTCCCCGGCCTGCGTGCTGCCGCCGAGCGTGCCCTGGAGTGGGCGCGAGTGCATGCCCGCCTGGGTCTGTTCGACGGCGCGCTCTATCCTCGCACCGATGCCAGGGGCGATTACCGCGCGGCGGTGCGCGTTCCCTGGCAGGCCCGTAGCGTCGCGGACAAGCTCGAGCAGCTTTCGAGCGCCTGCGCTGCCCTGAAGATCGACGAGCGCATCGTCGATTGGTCCGCCTGGCTGGGTTACCGCAAGGTCTCCCAGCTTCTGGTGAGCAGCGAGGGTGGCCGCGTCATGCAGGTGCAGGAGTCCGTGAGCCCGGGGCTGGCGGCTGTTGCGACCCGCGGCAGCCAGACCCAGACCCGCCACGGCGGCGGCGCGGACTGGCCAGGCCAGGGCGGCCTGGAGCGTCTGGAAACGGTCGGCTTTCCGGGGGAGGCCGCGCGTGTGGCGGAGGAGGCCATCGCGTTGCTGGAGGCACCGGAGTGTCCCTGCGGCAGGATGGATCTGGTGCTGATGCCGAGCCAGATGGCGCTGCAGATCCACGAGAGCATCGGCCACCCGCTGGAGCTCGACCGCATCCTGGGTGACGAGCGCAACTATGCCGGGACCAGCTTCGTGACGCCCGATATGTTCGGGCGCTACCGTTACGGTTCGGATCTGCTCAACGTCACCTTCGACCCTTCCTTGTCCGGAGAGCTCGCCAGCTACGCCTTCGATGACGAAGGCACCCCCGCGCGGCGCGAGTACCTGATCCGCGATGGCATCCTGGAACGTCCGCTGGGCGGGCGCCTGTCGCAGCTTCGCAGCGGACTCCGGGGGGTCGCCACTGCCAGGGCCAGCGATTGGGACCGCTCCCCCATCGACCGCATGGCCAACATCAATCTCGAGCCGGGGGAGGGTGGTCTCGATGAGCTTGTGGGGCGGGTCGAGCGCGGCGTCTTCATGGACACCAACCGCTCCTGGTCGATCGACGACAGCCGCAACAAGTTCCAGTTCGGCTGCGAGCTGGGACGGCTGATCGAGGATGGCGAGCTGCGGGGCCTGGTGCGCAATCCCGGTTATCGCGGCGTATCCGCCGACTTCTGGCGCAGTCTCGCTGGCGTGGGGGGCCGCGATCGACTCGAGGTGCGCGGCGTGAACAACTGCGGGAAGGGCGAGCCCAACCAGTCGGTCTTCGTGGGGCATGCCGCACCCCCGTGCCTGTTTCGGGACGTGACGGTGTTCGGGGGCGGGGAATGAGCCCCCAAGGCTTTTTCTCCCTGGTCGATCGGCTGAGCGCCGGGCTGACGGGCGGCGAGATCCTGCTGTGCAACCTGGAAGGCGAGGACTCGGATTTCGTTCGCCTCAGCGGCGGCCGGATCCGGCAGGCAGGGAGTGTGCGCCGTTCCAGGTTGGGGGTCACCCTGATTGCTGGTCGCCGTCAGGCGGAGGGCGGATGCGATTTGAGCGGCGACGCCACCGCCGATTTAGGGACTGGCCGCGCGATCCTGGGCAGGTTGCGCGAGCGCATCCTTCACGTGCCCGAGGACCCCTATCTGGATTACTCGACCACCCCGGCGGAGAGCGACAGCCGCGCGGGGAGCGATCTCCCGGAGGCCCGCGACGCGGTCGCCGATCTGGCGGCGTCCGCGACCGGCATGGACCTGGTGGGCATCTGGGCGAGCGGGGACGTCCGCCGCGGATTCGCGAGCTCCATCGGCCATCGCCACTGGCACGAGAGCCGGAGCTTCAACCTGGATTGGAGCATTTACCTTCGGCGGGACAAGGCCTTGAAGGACAGCTACAGCGGTTTCGCCTGGTCGCCGCAGCGGCTTCGCAAGAAGCTGGATGCCATGCGCCGGGGCCTGGAGATCATGGCGCGTCCGGCGCGCACCATCGCGCCGGGACGATACCGTGCCTACCTGGCCCCCGCCGCGGTGCAGGAACTCATGGACATCCTTGCCTGGGGCGGTTTCGGGCTCAAGGACCACCGTACCGCGCAGACCCCGCTGCTGCGCCTGGCTCGGGGTGAGCTGCGGCTGAGTCCCAAGGTCAGCCTTCGGGAGGATCATGCCAGGGGACTGACTCCGGGTTTCACGCCGGAGGGGTTCGCCCTGCCGCGGAGCGTCACGCTGCTGGAGGGCGGGCGGTTTCGCGACTGTCTCGTGGACAGCCGTGCCGGAAAGGAGTACGGCGTGGCGGTCAACGCCGCTGGCGATTATCCCGAGTCCCTGAGCATGGATCCGGGAGACCTGTCGGCCGCCGAGGTGCCGACAGCGCTCGGCACCGGCCTCTTCATCGGCAATCTCTGGTACTTGAACTACGCCGACCGCAACGACTGCCGCATCACCGGCATGACGCGGTTCGGCACCTTCTGGGCGGACAATGGCGAGCTGGTCGCGCCGGTCAACGTCATGCGCTTCGACGACTCGCTATACCGTCTGCTCGGGGACCGCCTGGAGCGGCTGACCAGCGAGCGCGAGCTGATGCTGTCCGCGTCCAGCTACGGGGGCCGATCCACTGCGAGCAGCCTGCTTCCCGGACTGCTGGTCCGTGCCATCGACCTCGCCCTGTGATCCCCCGCCCGGCAGCTCTGAAGGAGCGGGAGCCCTCGGGATGCGCCCGGCGGCAAATGGCGTGGAAGCCTATTTGCGGAAGGTCCAATAGCGGCCAGCGGGGACATCGACCGCTTGCAGTCCGAATCGGTTGTCGGCCCGCTGACCGGTCTGCACGATGCCGAAGATGTCCTCCATGATGCGCCGGTCCTCCGCGAAGTAGGAGTGCCCGAGAATCCCACCCTGGGCATCGCTCGCGTCCACCGTCTCCACCCCCGGCACGATCACCAGGTCGTCGCCGGAATCGCCCGCGCGCGGATAGCCGTGGAATGCCTTCGAGGCCATCAGCGCCCGATCCGCGGACGAGGCGTAGAGGGTCACGTGAATCCCGTTGCGCGCGAGGCGCGGCGCGATGTCCTGACGGAAGACGTCGGCGTCAATGTCGGGCGCGACCAGGATCATCTCGCGCATCGGATTCGGGCCGTAGACGGTCCGGTCGGCGGCCAGGCTGTTGTAGGCGCGGGTGACGACACGGCTGCCCATGCTGTGAGCGACCAGGTAGACCTGGCGTGCGGGCGTCAGGTCCAGGAGGTCATTCAGCACCTTGACGAGATGTGGCTGAGCCCACTCCGCGTTGGTCTCATCCACGGAGTAGGCGGTGACGCCGCCCTGGGAGGGCCAGCTGAAGAGCAGCACGGGGCCGGAGAACTTGAGGTCGGTGGCGAACTGGGCCAACAGGCGGACGGCCTCCTCGAACTCGGTGTTGTACCCGTGAACGAACACCATGAGGCTGCGGTTGGGCGAGAGGTTGATTGCAAAGGCCAGGCGCTCGAAGAAGTCGTCCCGATCGAGCGGCTGCAGGTCCCGCACGGAGATGTGCTTGCGCTCGTCCGGGGACCATTCGAACTTGAACACCGACGGTGTCTCATGGCGGCCGATCTCGTGGTTCGGCGGTATGCCGATACCGGCCACGCCATAGGCGAGGGGGCCGCGCTCCGACCCGAAGCTTGCGGCGGTCCCGTCGTCGCGCGCGCGGTCGGTCGCGAAGAAGACCTCCACCTGGCGCGGATCCGTGTCGGTTGCGCCTGAGCTGGGCGTCGCGACGGGCGCTTCGGCGGACGACCCGCAACCCTGCAGGAGCAGCGAGGCCAGAATCCAGACCAGTGAGGGGGCGTTAATGCGGGAACAGAAGATGGGCATGGAGACGAACCCTGAGTGGCAAACGAGGACGATGAGAGGTCTGGTCGCGACCCCGAGGGAGTGTCCAGGGGTGGCACTACACCCAGGCATTCTATCGCCGTGCCGCGCCGCCTTGCATCTGAAGGGGCGGCATCGACCACGCGGGGCTCTGGTGATTCGGTCTGGTCCGTGCGCCGGGTCGGGCGACCGACGGGGCATGCCGGTGGGCCGAGCGCGCGGTGGCTTTGGGATGGCGTCGGTGTCGCGCTTGCTCCGCGAGAGCTAGGGGCGGGGAGAGGCTATCCCGGCCTTTCCGGCTTGATTTGCCGCCGACGCTGGTTCTCAAGTACCGGGATCAGCGGTCACGTCGGCAATCGAGAGCCGCGGAATCCATTCGGCGTGGAAGGTAGCGTTGCCCGGCGGCCGGCAGGATTCTGCCGGCCGCTCAGAGGAGGCTCAACGCTTCGGCTGCTCGGGAGAATGGTCCTCGAGGTTGGCGGCGAGTCCCAGATCCAGCTCGCGCAACGTCTGCACGAACTCCGCTTGAATCCCTTTTTCCCAATCCTTCAGCTTGGGTCGGAAAGGGCCGTTCACCTCAGCCTGGACGGTCACGTCAATGGGGTTGTTGTTCTTGCTCACGGACTTCCCTCGCTTCGTTCAGTTGGGCGCGGGTCCGGCTACGAAGGCCCGCGGACATGGTCGTTGTATACCGGGCTCCGGCCCCCGATGGCGCCGGACTGGGGTTCACTGGCTTCAAATGGCGCCGAGCTTTGAACCGGGTCGTCAGGCGTATGCTCGGCATCGACTACAGCCTATCCTCAGGCCTTCATGGCGTTCGTGACTATCTTCTCAGAACCGCATGCGGGCCGACCCGGGCCGATGCGGACCGGCGGGGTGCGTCAGGGCAGGATGCGAATCGGCGTCCCGTCTCTGACCGCTTGCCAGATCTCGTCCATTTCGTTGTTGTTCACGGCGATGCAGCCGTCGGTCCAGTCGCGCCGGTTGTAATTCGCCAGCCCGGCGTTCGCCGGCAGGTAGTTCGGCAGGCCGTGGATCATGATCATGCCGCCCGGGTCATCGCCCAGGGCGCGCGCGAAGAGCCGGTCGCGCTCGTTCGGGTAGGAGACGTGGATCGACTTGTAGAAATTGCTGCGCGGGTTACGCCAGTCCAGGATGTAGTCGCCCTCCGGAGTACGCTCGTCCCCCTGGAACATCTTGTGGCCGTACGGGTTGTCGCCGAGGGCGACCCGATACTCGCGGATAGGCTTGCCGCCCTGCATCAGCGTGAGCTTGCGCTCGGATTTCTTGACCACCACCTGATCGGCGACGAGGCGCGTTTCCGGCGGTGTTGAGGCACAGCCGGCGAGCGACCCGATCAGCGGGAGCAGGCTAAGGAGCGCCGCCAGTCGCCACGGCGGGCGGTTCCCCCGAAATCGGCCGTGACGGGGCCATCCGGCGCTAGAGCTGTGAATCGTGAAGAGTTGCGGCACGTTTGCTTCTCCAGGAAATTTCGAATCGGGCCACAGGGTGAGGCGTTGCATGAGCAATTCTAGGCAAGATTATGACTTTGCGCTAGATTGTCTCCACGCAGGTCGGTCCGCTCAAAGCTGGGGTAGAACCCGCAGGACGAAGGTCTTGAGGTAGGCGGTCTCCGGGATGGCCGGGTGTACCGGATGGTCGGGTCCCTGGCCGCCCACTTCCAGCAACTGCAGACTGCGCCCGGCGCGGCGGGCAGCCTGCTGCACGATGCGCAGGAACGCATCGCGTCCCATGTGATAGGAGCACGACGAGGTCACCAGCAGGCCCCCGTTCTCCAGCAACTCGAGACCCAGGCGATTCAGCCGCTGGTAGGCCTGAGCGCCCTCCTTCTCGTCCTTGCGCCGCTTGATGAAGGCGGGCGGGTCCAGAATGACCAGGTCGAAGCGCTCCTCCTGCTCACGCAACACGCGCAGCACGTCGAAGGCATCTCCCTGCAGGCCGCTGATGCGCGCGACGACCCCGTTTCGATCCGCGTTCTCTCCAACCTGCTCCAGGGCCGCGGGCGAGCTGTCGACACAGACCACCTCCTCGGCGCCGGCGACGGCGGCCTGGACGCCCCAGGCGCCGACGTAGCTGCACACGTCGAGCACCCGGTTCGGGACCCCGAAGCGGGCGAGGCGGGTCCGGTTCTCGGCCTGGTCGTAGAACCAGCCCGTCTTCTGGCCGCTGAGCGGCGAGACCAGGAAACGGGTGTCGTTCTCCGTGATCTCCAGCTGATCCGGCGCCTCGCCGAGCACCGTTTCCACCTCGAGCGTCAGGCCTTCAAGCTCGCGGACCTGGGTGTCGTTGCGCAGGATGATGGTCTGCGGCCGGACTACCTGTTCCAAGGCGGTGAGAATGTCGGCGCGAGCCCGGTCCATGCCCGCGGTGGTGATCTGGACCGAGAGCAGATCGCCATAACGGTCGACCACCAGTCCGGGCAGACCGTCGCTCTCGCCGAAGACCAGGCGGTAGAAAGGACGGCGGTAGAGCCGCTCGCGCAGGTCCAGGGCGGTACGCAGCCGCTGCACCCACAGAGAGGGGGTCAACGGGCGTCGGCGATCATGGCTGACCACCCGCGCGCAGATCAGCGAGTGGGGGTTTACGTAGCCGAAGCCCAGCCAGCGGCCGCTCTGGCTGACCACCTCCACTGGCTGTCCGGGCTCTAACGCCTTGAGCGGCGTGGCCTCGGTGTCCACCTCGTTGCTGTAAACCCAGCAGTGTCCCGCCAGCATGCGGCGTTCCTGATCCTTCTTGAGTCGAATGGCTGGGGCGTTCATGTCGCGGCTACCTCTTCTGCGAAGCGACAAAGCGTAGCAGATATAGACCGGATTGCCGTGGCCGGTTGGAGGTCGCCCGTGGCGCACCCATTGTCCGGGTGACCAACCGCCGCACCGAGGTGCCTTCCATGTCGGACCCCTCCGCCCCTGCCAATCGCCTCGCCGACGCCACCAGCCCCTATCTCCAGCAGCACGCCCACAACCCGGTGGACTGGTGGCCGTGGTGCGGTGAGGCGCTCGGTCGCGCACGCGCCCAGGACAGGCCCATCCTGCTCTCCATCGGCTACTCGGCCTGCCATTGGTGCCACGTCATGGCGCATGAGTCCTTCGAGGACCCCGAGACCGCCGCGCTGATGAACCGGCTTTTCGTGAACATCAAGGTGGATCGCGAGGAACGCCCGGACCTCGACAAGATCTACCAGACCGCGCACCAGGTCCTGACCCATCGACCCGGCGGTTGGCCCCTGACTGTCTTTCTCACCCCTGACGACCACAAGCCGTTCTTCGCCGGCACCTATTTCCCTCGCGAGCCGCGCCATGGCTTGATCGCTTTCACCGACCTGATGCGGCGGGTTGAAGGAGCCTATCGCGAGCGGCAGGACGCCATCCGCGAGCAGAACAACTCCCTCATGGCCGTCCTGGGGCAGGTCGAGGCCAGGCGGAGCCCTGGCGCGGAGATCACGGACGATGAGCCCATCGCGGCCGCCGTGAGCCAGCTCGCGGACAGCTTCGACACCCGGTTCGGCGGTTTCGGCGCGGCGCCCAAGTTCCCGCATCCCACCAATCTGGAGCTGCTGCTGCGTCACCACGTCGCCTCCGAAGCGGCCGGCACCGCGGAGGATCAGGCCCTGCGCATGGCCGTCCAGACCCTGGCGTGCATGATCAAGGGCGGCATCAACGACCAGCTCGGGGGCGGATTCTGCCGCTACTCGGTGGACGAGCGCTGGATGATCCCGCACTTCGAGAAGATGCTCTACGACAATGGACCACTGCTCGCGTTGTGCTGCGACGCCTGGCAGATCACCGGTGAGCCGCTGTTCCGGGGCGCCGCCGAGGCCACCGCGGACTGGGTGATGCGGGAGATGCAAGACCCGCGTGGCGGCTATTATTCCAGCTTGGACGCGGACAGCGAGGGTCACGAGGGCAGGTTCTACGTCTGGGACCGCGAGCAAGTGAAAGGGCTCCTCTCGGCGGAGGAATACGCGGTCTTCGCGCCCGTCTACGGCCTGGACCTCGACCCCAATTTCGAGGGGCGCTGGCACCTGCACACCTATCGCGAACCGCATGCGGTGGCCGCGGACCTTGGTAAGCCGGCGGACGCGGTCTCAGCGTTGCTCGCCCAGGCCAGGGCAAGGCTCTTTCGCGAGCGCGAGAGGCGGGTGCGTCCCGGCCGCGACGAGAAGGTCCTCACCGCGTGGAACGGCCTGATGATCAAGGGCATGGCCCGCGCCGCTCGCGTTCTCGGCAACGACGACTACCGCGACTCCGCGCGGCGGGCCTTGTCTTTCGTTCAGGCGAATCTGTGGCGGGACGGACGCCTGCTCGCCACCTGCAAGGACGGCAAGGCGCATCTCAACGCCTATCTAGACGACTACGCCAACCTCATCGACGCCCTGCTGGAGCTGTTGCAAGGCTGCTGGCACAGGGCGTATCTGGAGTTCGCGATCGAGCTGGCCGATGTCCTGCTGGCGCATTTTCAGGATGCGGACGAGGGGGGCTTCTTCTTTACGTCTGACGACCACGAGCGCCTGATTCACCGCCCAAAGCCCCTGAGCGACGAATCGGTCCCCGCCGGCAACGGCATCGCCGCGCAGGTGCTGCAGCGTCTGGGTCACCTCGTCGGAGACCCGCGCTATCTGGAGGCCGCGCAAGGCACGCTGGCCCTCGCAGCCGGGCAGATGCGCCGAGTCCCCTACGCCCACGCCAGCCTGCTCGCCGCCCTCGACGAGCATCTCAACCCGACCGAAACCATCGTCATCCGCGGCGAAGGGGACGAGCTGGAGCGCTGGCGGGCGATCGCCGAGCGCGGTTTCGCCCCGCGGCGGATGGTGCTGGCCATCCCCTCGGCCGAGCGGGATCTGCCGGGCACACTCGCGGCCATGCGCCCAGGCGTCCTGACCAGGGCCTATCGCTGCGCCGGGACCCGCTGCGAGCCGCCGCTCGAAGACGCGGTCGCGCTGGGGGAAATCCTGCGCCCCGCGTAGCCTGGATATCCGCTGGCGCGACCGTTTTCGCCGCCCCGTGCAACTATCGACGCCAGCGGGTCCCGGCGGTACTTTACCCGCGTGTTTCGCGCGGGTTGACCAAATGATGCGAGCACACCGTCCAGACGCCGCTTGTCGACGGCTCATCATCTGCTTCAGCGTCCCGTGCTCGGAAAGTGAGCCCGGGCAATAAGGGGTGCTCGCGATGTTCGGATTCGGAACTCGTGGTTGGTTGCCTGACTCGGCGAGGTCTTGCCTGTTCAGGATGGGCGTGCTCCTTTTTGCCTGGATCTCCTCCACCGCCTTCGCGGCGGATGGGCTGGCCGCGAACCCGACAAACGAAGACGCGCAGTGGGAGAAAGCCGACGTGGTCGTCGACGGTCACGTGATCCTCTCGGTCAGGGGAATATCCGGCTATCCCGCTCAGCGGCGCGCGGCGGAGATCCGACAGCGGATCATCGCCATCGCCGGGGATGATGAGATCGCTCCAGGCGACGTCACCATCGATGAAATGAACGACAGTATGCGGATCATGATCGGGGATCGAATTGTGTTCCACATGTTCGACCTCGACGCCGAGATTGAGGGTATCGATCGCAAGCTTCTCGCCGAGACCGTCCAGCTGAGGCTGCAGGAGACGATCACGGACTACCGCCTGGACCGGAGTCCGCCGGTCCTGCTACGCAACAGCCTCTACGCCCTGGGGGTGACACTCGTCGCCGTCGGCCTGTTCTTTGGCTTGCGCAAGCTGTTCAGCAGCCTCGACGACTTTGTCGTGCGGCGCCTGAAGCGCCACCTCAAGGCATTGGAGACGCAGTCGTCCCGGTTCGTCCGGGCGCAGCAGCTCGCCAAGATCCTGCGCGGGCTGTTCAGAGCGCTCCACTTCGTTCTGATCGCCCTGCTTCTGTACGTCTATCTGAACTTCGTGCTCGGCCTCTACCCGTGGACCCGTCCCTTCGCGGCCTGGCTGTTCGACCTCGTCCTGTCGCCCCTGCGTACCATGGGTCAGTCGGTGTTGGCGACGATCCCGGATCTCGTGTTCCTGGTCGTTCTGTACATCGTCACCCGCTATGTCCTGCGCATGATCCGGGTCTTTTTCGAGAACATCGACAGTGGTGTCGTCGCCCTGGCGTCCTTCGAGCAGGAGTGGGCCTGGCCAACGTACCGCATCCTGCGTGTGTTGGTCCTGATCTTCGCCGTGGTGGTGGCCTATCCCTATATCCCCGGCTCGGACTCGGAGGCCTTCAAGGGCATTTCGCTCCTGCTCGGCCTGATCGTATCCATCGGGTCCTCGTCCATCATCGCCAACATTATCGCCGGTTACAGTCTGATCTACCGGCGACCGTTCCGGGTTGGGGACCGGGTCAGGATCAACGACACCATTGGCGACGTCATGGAGATGGGGGTGCTGGTGACGCGGCTGCGGTCTCTCAAGAACGAGGAGGTCTCGATCCCGAGCACCGCCATCCTGAGCGGGGAGGTGGTCAACTACAGTTCCCTGGCCGACGAGCGGGGGCTGATCCTCCATACCACGGTGGGTATCGGCTACGAGACTCCCTGGCGGCAAGTCGAGGCCATGCTCAAGCTCGCCGCGGAACGAACACCTGGCCTGCTCAAGAAGCCGGAGCCCTTCGTGCTGCAGAAGGCCCTAGGGGATTTCGCCGTGACCTACGAGCTCAACGCCCACTGCACCGACCCCAGGCACATGATGCAGCTCTACACCGCGCTGCACCGGAACATCCTGGACGTGTTCAACGAGTACGGCGTTGCGATCATGACCCCAGCCTACGTCGCGGACCCGCCCGAGCCCAAGCTGGTGACCGAGGGGCACTGGTACCCGGCCCCGGCGCCTCCGCCTGCAGAATCGAGCTGACGTCGATCGGTCGGCGACGCGCGCCCCATGATGGGGCGTTTGGTGTGCACGCTAACGGGCGCGGTGCACGGCCTTGGTGCGGTCGATGGCGCTTTCTCCCCTTCGCTCTACCAAAACGCGAGCCCGATGAGTGGGTTGGCTTCGTGGCACGGGCCTTGCTGTCGTGGTGGCGGCGAGCGCATCGTGCGCTGCCGTCCTATTGACGACACAAGATTCGGGAGTCCATCGAATGCGGAAACGCGAACTCTTCAAGACCTCGCTCATCGGCGTGAGCGCCGGTTTGAGCCTGTGCCTGTCCGGCGCGCTCGCGGCGGCCGAAACGATCAAGGTGGGTGTGCTGCACTCGCTGTCCGGCACCATGGCCATCAGCGAGACGACCCTGAAGGACACCATGCTCATGCTCATCGAGGAGCAGAACAAGAAGGGAGGCGTGCTCGGCAAGCAGCTGGAGGCCGTGGTGGTGGATCCCGCCTCGGACTGGCCCCTGTTCGCAGAGAAGGCCCGTGAGCTGATCGAGAAGGAGAAGGTGGCCGCCGTGTTTGGCTGCTGGACCTCGGTGTCCCGCAAGTCCGTACTGCCTGTGTTCGAGGAGCTCAACGGCCTGCTCTTCTATCCGGTCCAGTACGAGGGCGAGGAGTCGTCGAAGAACGTCTTCTACACCGGCGCCGCGCCCAATCAGCAGGCCATCCCTGCGGTCGATTATCTGATGAACGACGTCGGCGTGGAGCGCTGGGTGCTGGCGGGCACCGATTACGTCTACCCGCGCACCACCAACAAGATCCTCGAGGCCTATCTCAAGCAGAAGGGCGTGGCCGAGGAGGACATCATGATCAACTACACCCCGTTCGGGCATTCGGACTGGCAGTCGATCGTCGCGGATATCAAGAAGTTCGGCTCGCAAGGCAAGAAGACCGCCGTGGTCTCCACCATCAACGGCGACGCCAACGTGCCGTTCTACAAGGAGCTCGGTAATCAGGGCCTCTCCGCCGAGGATATACCGGTCGTCGCCTTCTCCGTGGGCGAGGAGGAGCTCTCCGGCATCGACACCAAGCCCCTGGTCGGCCATCTCGCCGCCTGGAACTACTTCATGAGTGTCGACGATCCCGCCAACGACGCCTTCATCAAGGCCTGGCACGGCTTCATCAAGGACGACAAGCGCGTCACCAACGATCCGATGGAGGCCCACTACATCGGCTTCAATCTCTGGGTGCAGGCAGTGGAGAAGGCTGGCAGCACCGACACCGACAAGGTAGTCGAGGCAATCATCGGGCTGGAGACCCCGAACCTGACCGGCGGCAAGGCCGTAATGCTGAAGAACCACCACATCACCAAGCCGGTGCTGATCGGCGAGATCCAGGATGACGGCCAGTTCGAGACGGTCTGGCAGACCGACGCGGAGGTTCCCGGCGACGCCTGGTCGGACTTCCTCCCAGGCTCTAAGGACATCATCGCCGACTGGACCCCGCCCATCTCCTGCGGCAACTACAACACCGTCACCAAGACCTGCTCGGGCCAGAATTACTGATCCCGCGCGTAGCAGCGGCGGGTGCGGCAGGTCCGCGCCCGTCGCCGATTGCCCCTCACCAGGAAGCGGATTCCATGTCCAATCGAGCCCAAAGCGCCTGCGCCGCGCCGGCGAGCGAGTGGCTTGACGCGCTGCCGTCGGCGCTGGTCAAGACCGGTTTCCTAGTGCTCTTAAGCCTCATGCTGCTCGCCATCCGACCGGCTCTGGCCGAGTCTGGGTCGTTCGAGGACGCGCTTTCGGGGCTCGGCGAGTCCTCTTTTCGGGTCAAGGCGGAGGCGGTGGACGCGATCGCCGCGAGTGGCGACGAGCGCGCCCTGGCGGTCCTCAAGGGCCTGCTGTCGGGGGACGTTTACTACCGCAAGGCGGATGGCCGCATCGTCTTTGCCGAAAGGTCCGGCGGCGGCTACCGCATCAGGGACGTCCTCGACGGCGCCGCGCTCGGCGAGGTCGGGGGGCGGGAGGTGAAGAAGGTGGGCATCAACAACAGCATGCGGGGCCAGCTGCGCTCGGCCATCGCCGGGCTGACCCTCGGCAGCCGCGACGCCGACGTGCGTCTCAACGCCGTGCGGGAGATGATGGGCGCGCCGGATACGGCGGACGCCCTGCGCGGGCGACTGGCGGTGGAAGAGGACGCCGGGGTCCGCTCGGCCCTCGAGTTGGCAATCGCCCTGGCGGACCTGGCCGCGGATGAGTCCGGCGCCAGATTGGCCGCGGTCGCCTCCCTGCGCGGCAGCCTCGAGCCCCAGGTCCGGAACCGCCTGGCCGAGGTGGCCGCGTCTGACCCGGACGCGGACGTCCGAGAGGCCGCCCGGTCCGCGCTGGAGGGCCTCGAGTCCAGGCTCAAGCTCAATGCGACCGCCGAGACCCTCTTCTTCGGTCTCAGCCTTGGCTCCGTGCTGGTGCTGGCGGCCATCGGGCTCGCCATCACCTTCGGGGTCATGGGCGTCATCAACATGGCCCACGGCGAGCTGATCATGATCGGCGCCTACACTACCTATCTGGTGCAGCAGGCGATGCCCAATGCGATCGAGTACTCCCTGTTCGTGGCGGTCCCGGCGGCCTTCCTGGTATCCGGCCTGTTCGGCATCGCCATCGAGCGCCTGGTGATCCGCTTCCTCTATGGCCGGCCGCTCGAGACCCTGCTCGCCACCTTCGGCATCAGCCTGATCCTGCAGCAGCTGGTGCGCACCACCATCTCCGCGCAGAACGTGGTGGTGGAGAACCCTTCCTGGATGAGCGGCTCCCTGCAGATCAACCCCGCCCTCTCCCTGACCTACAACCGGATCTACATCCTGGTGTTCGGGCTGCTGGTCTTCGTCGGGCTGCTCTTGATCCTCAAGCGCACCGCCCTGGGCCTCCAGGTGCGGGCGGTGTCCCAGAACAGGGCCATGGCGCGCGCCATGGGCGTGCGCTCGGCGCGGGTCGACGCCCTCACCTTCGGGCTCGGTGCCGGCATCGCGGGCATCGCCGGTGTCGCCCTGTCCCAGCTCACCAACGTGGGCCCCAACATGGGCCAGTCCTACATCATCGACTCCTTCATGGTGGTGGTGTTCGGCGGGGTCGGAAACCTCTGGGGCACGCTCATCGGCGGCCTCGCCCTGGGCGTGGCCAACAAGCTCATGGAGCCCTGGGCGGGAGCCGTGCTGGCCAAGATCCTGGTGCTGGTGTTCATCATCCTCTTCATCCAGAAACGCCCCAGGGGCCTGTTCCCGCAGCGCGGGCGGGCCGCCGAGGCATGACCACAGAGTCGAGCGAGTCGCGTCCCATGGGATTGTTCAGAGCCTTGAAAGGCGATACGGGCGGGCAGCTGATGCTGGCGGTCCTCGCCATGGTTGCGGTCGCCGTGCCCATCATGAACCTGGCGGTGCCGGAGTCGAGCCCCTGGCACCTGTCCACCTACACGGTCACCCTGCTCGGCAAGTACCTGACATACGCCCTGCTGGCGGTGGCGGTGGACCTGGTCTGGGGCTATCTCGGCATCCTCAGTCTCGGTCACGGTGCCTTCTTCGCCCTGGGCGGCTACGCGATGGGCATGTACCTGATGCGACAGATCGGGGACCGCGGGGTCTACGGAAATCCGGATCTGCCGGACTTCATGGTCTTCCTGAACTGGCCGGAGCTGCCCTGGTTCTGGTACGGGTTCGACAGCTTCTGGTTCGCCGCCCTGATGGTGATGCTGGTGCCCGGTATGCTGGCCTTCGTGTTCGGCTACCTGGCCTTCCGCTCGCGGGTGACGGGCGTGTATCTCTCGATCATCACCCAGGCCCTGACCTATGCTCTGATGCTCGCCTTTTTCCGCAACGAGATGGGCTTCGGTGGCAACAACGGGCTCACCGACTTCAAGGACATTCTCGGCTTCGACCTGCAGAGCGACGGCACCCGCATCGGGCTTTTCCTCGCATCCGCTATCGCCCTCGCCGCCGGCTATCTGACCTGCCGCTACATCGTCGCCTCGCGGCTCGGCCGGGTGGCTGTGGCGGTGCGCGATGCCGAGTCCCGAACCCGCTTCATCGGCTATCGGGTGGAGCGGGTGAAGCTCTTCGTCTTCACCTTCTCGGCGATGCTGGCGGGCGTGGCGGGGGCCCTCTACGTGCCCCAGGTTGGTATCATCAACCCGGGCGAGTTCTCGCCCCTGAACTCGATCGAACTGGTCATCTGGGTGGCCATCGGCGGCCGCGCGACCCTCTACGGTGCGGTCATCGGGGCCATCCTGGTCAACTATGGCAAGACCTACTTCACCGGGGTGCTGCCCGAGGCCTGGCTGTTCGCGCTCGGCGGCCTGTTCGTGCTGGTCACCCTGTTCCTGCCCAAGGGCATCGCCGGGCTGTTCGCGCTCCTGCGGCGCACGCCGAAGGCCGGTGCGGAGGCGGCTGCATGAATGCCCTGACCCAATTCCGCGACTCCATGCGCCGCGATCGCCAGTTCGACTTCATGTGGTCGGTCAAGGACCTGGAGCTCGACGTCAGTCACGGCGCGGTCCTCTACATCGAGGGCCTGAGCGTCAGCTTCGACGGCTTCAAGGCCATCAACGACCTCAACTTCTACGTCAACGCCGGGGAACTGCGCTGCGTCATCGGTCCCAACGGCGCCGGCAAGACGACCATGATGGACATCATCACCGGCAAGACGCGGCCGGACGCGGGCAGCGCCTATTTCGGCCAGACCATCGACCTGCTCAGGTTGTCCGAGTCGGAGATCGCCGAGATCGGCATTGGCCGCAAGTTCCAGAAGCCCACCGTGTTCGAGCACCACACGGTTTTCGAGAACCTGGAGCTGGCCATGGCGGGGGACAAGCGGGTCTTCCCGACCCTGTTCGCCCGGCTCTCGGCCCAGCAGCGCGACCGTATCGACGAGGTGCTGGGCGTCATCGGGCTCGCGGAGCAGGCCCGGCGGATGGCCGGGGCACTGTCCCACGGCCAGAAGCAGTGGCTGGAAATCGGCATGCTCCTGATGCAGGACCCCCACCTGCTGCTGGTGGACGAGCCCGTCGCCGGCATGACCCACCAGGAGATGGACCGCACCGCGGAGCTACTGCTGTCCCTGGAAGGGAAGCACTCGGTGGTGGTCGTCGAGCACGACATGGACTTCGTGCGCTCCATCGCCAAGCGCGTCACCGTCCTGCACCAGGGCTCGGTGCTGGCGGAGGGGACCATGGACGAGGTGCAGAACGACCCGCGGGTGGTCGAGGTGTATCTCGGCGAATGACTCGGAAAGCGCATTACCCATGCTGAACATCAGTGGGCTGAATCAGTTCTACGGCGAGAGCCATACCCTTTGGGAACTCGACCTCGGCATCCCCGAAGGCCAGGTCACCTGTGTCATGGGCCGCAACGGGGTGGGCAAGACCACGCTGATGCAGTGCATCATGGGGCTGCTGCCACTGCGTTCCGGCGCGATGGAGCTCCAGGGGACGGACCTCGCCCGCCTGCCCGCGGAACGGCGGGCGACGCTGGGCATCGGCTATGTCCCCCAGGGACGGCAGATCTTTCCGCTGCTGACGGTGGAGGAGAACCTCCAGATCGGCCTGCCCGCACGGCGAGACGGCCGGAAGCAGGTTCCGGACTTCATCTTCGAGCTGTTCCCCGTGCTCAAGGAGATGCTCGGGCGCCGTGGCGGCGATCTCTCCGGCGGACAGCAGCAGCAGCTCGCCATCGGCCGGGCGCTGGTGATCGATCCCAAGCTGTTGATCCTCGACGAGCCCACCGAGGGCATTCAGCCCAACATCGTCCACGACATTGGAGATATCATCATCCGCCTCAACAAGGAGATGGGGCTGACCGTGATCCTGGTCGAGCAGAAGCTGCCCTTCGCCCGCCGAATCGCGGACCGGTTCCTGATCCTAGACCGGGGTCGTGTCATGGCGGCCGGCGAGATGGCCGAGCTGAGCGACGAGCTGGTTCGGGAGTACCTTACGGTTTGAATCGGCTTATAGCCCCTCTCCGCCGTAAGGAGCGGGGTTGGCATCGCGCCGGTGAGTTACGCTGTCGGGATGAATCCTGAAACGCCCGAAGGCTGGTCCGCCCGCCTGGAGCTGGGCCTGGATCGGCGGGGAGGCCGCACCGTCCTGGCCGCGAAGCGCCAGCTGGGTCCCTTGACGGTGCAGCGGCCGTTCTATCCGGAAGGCGAGGTCTGTCACCTCTACGTCCTCCATCCCCCGGGCGGTGTGGTGGGCGGGGACGGTCTGGAGCTCGACATCGAAGTGGGTACCCGGGCGCACGCCCTGGTCACCAGCCCCGGTGCGACAAAGTTCTACCGCAGTGCGGGCCCCCTGGCAATCCAGCGCCAGAGACTGCGAGTGCGCGACGGAGGCTCCCTGGAGTGGTTCCCGCACGAGGGCATCCTGTTCCCCGGCGCGAGGCTGCAGAGCCGCACCCGGATCGAGCTCGCGGGCTCGGCGCGCTTCGTGGGTTGGGACATTGTCAGCCTGGGGCGGCCGGTGATCGGCGAGCGCTTCGACTCGGGATGCGCGGACCTGGGCCTCATGATTCTTCGTGACGGCCGGCCGCTGCTGTCGGAGCGCCTGCGGCTATCAGCTGCCTCCGACCTCGATGGCCCGAGCGGTCTGCGAGGGCAACCGATCTGCGCCACCTTCCTGGCCAGCGGGGCGAACAGCGATGATCTCGCGGCCGCCCGCGCGCACCTGCGGACACCGGATGACGCCGCCTTCGCCATGACCCTTGTGGCCGATGTGCTGGTTGCTCGATGTCTCGCCGGCGGCGTGGAGGCGATACATCGAATTTTCACGGCGCTTTGGGGCATACTGCGGCCCAGGCTGCTTGGCCGAGAGTCCTGCGCGCCGCGCATCTGGGCGACCTGAGGCCAATTCCTTTTTCGACACTCAGTGAGGAGAGCCGACCATGGATCTCACACCGCGAGAGAAAGACAAGCTGCTCCTGTTCACCGCGGGCCTGCTGGCGGAGCGACGCAAGGGCCGGGGCCTCAAGCTCAACTACCCGGAGGCGGTGGCCTACATCAGCTGCGCCATCCTCGAGGGGGCACGGGAGGGGAAGACGGTCGCGGAGCTGATGGACTACGGGCGCGCCCTGCTGACGCGTGACGACGTCATGGAGGGAATCCCTGAGATGGTCCAGGAGGTGCAGGTGGAGGCCACCTTTCCGGACGGCACCAAGCTCGTGACCGTGCACACGCCGATCCTTTGATTGCATTTGGGCGATTGGCGATCCTGGCCAAAATCGCTTCGGAACCGACAGGCGTGGCTTTGCGGTTTCTTCATTTTCAGCCGCTCGGGGCGGCCCATAGAGGCGGTGCATGCCTGTACCGCATTCTGGGATCCAGCGTCGTCTCGGCGGCGCTTTCAACAGGAGCACTCCGATGATTCCAGGCGAAATCATTACAGCCGGCGGCGACATCGAGCTCAACGCGGGCCGCGAGATCATCAGCATCGAGGTCGCGAACGTGGGTGACCGGCCGATCCAGGTGGGTTCCCACTATCACTTCTACGAGACCAATTCGGCCCTGTCCTTCGACCGGGAAGCCACGCGAGGTTGTCGGCTGGACATCCCTGCCGGGACGGCGGTGCGCTTCGAGCCGGGCCAGTCCAGGACCGTCAACCTGGTGCCCTATGCCGGCGCGCGGCAGGTGTACGGGTTCAACGCCAAGATCATGGGCGCACTGGATCAGGAGGCCGAAGCATGAGCAAGATCAGCCGTGAGGCATACGCCTCCATGTACGGCCCCACCGTCGGCGATCGGGTGCGGCTCGGGGATTCGGAGCTCTTCATCCAGGTCGAGGAGGACCGCACCAGCTACGGGGACGAGGTCAAGTTCGGCGGCGGCAAGGTCATCCGCGACGGCATGGGCCAATGCCAGCGCCAGGCCGACGAGGTAGTGGACCTGGTCATCACCAACGCCCTGATCCTCGACCACTGGGGCATCGTCAAGGCGGACGTGGGTATCAAGGACGGCCGCATCGCCGGCATCGGCAAGGCCGGCAACCCGGATACCCAGGACGGGGTCGATGTCCTGGTCGGACCCGGCACCGAGGTCATCGCGGGCGAGGGTCAGATCCTCACCGCCGGCGGCATCGACGCCCATATCCACTTCATCTGCCCGCAGCAGGTGGAGGAGGCCCTGATGTCCGGCATCACGACCATGCTGGGCGGCGGCACCGGACCGGCCACGGGCACCAATGCCACCACCTGCACCCCGGGGCCCTGGAACATCCGCCGCATGCTGCAGGCCGCCGAGGGTCTGCCCGTGAACCTGGGCTTCCTCGGCAAGGGCAACGGCAGCCTGCCCAACCCGCTGGAGGAACAGATCCGCGCCGGCGCCATGGGGCTCAAGCTGCACGAGGACTGGGGCACCACGCCCGCGGCCATCGACTGCTGTCTCGGCATCGCCGAGAAGATGGACGTGCAGGTGGCCATCCACACCGATACGCTGAACGAGTCCGGCTTCGTCGAGGACACCATCGCAGCCTTCAAGGACCGCTCGATCCACACCTACCACACTGAGGGCGCCGGCGGCGGTCATGCCCCGGACATCATCAAGGCCGCGGGGCTGCCCAACGTGCTGCCTTCCTCGACCAACCCGACGCGGCCCTACACGGTCAACACGGTGGACGAGCACCTGGATATGCTCATGGTCTGCCACCACCTGTCGCCGTCGATCCCGGAGGACGTGGCCTTTGCCGAATCGCGCATCCGCCGCGAGACCATCGCCGCCGAGGACATCCTGCACGACCTGGGGGCCTTTTCGATGATCTCCTCGGACTCTCAGGCCATGGGCCGGGTCGGCGAGGTCGTCACCCGTACCTGGCAGACCGCCCACAAGATGAAGGTGCAGCGCGGCAGCCTGGCGGGCGATCCAGCCGGGCACGACAACCTGCGCGCCCGGCGCTACGTGGCCAAGTACACCATCAATCCCGCCATCACCCACGGCATCGCCCATGAGGTCGGCTCGGTGGAGGTCGGCAAGCTGGCGGACCTCGTGCTGTGGCGGCCCGCCTTCTTCGGCACCAAACCCAGCCTGATCATCAAAGGCGGCCTGATCGCCGCTACGCCGATGGGCGATCCAAACGCGTCCATCCCGACCCCGCAGCCGGTGCACTACCGGCTGATGTTCGGCGCCTACGGTGGTGCGCTGGGCGCCACCTGCATGACCTTCATCTCACAGTGGGCCTACCAGGCCGGCGAGCCCCAGAAGCTGGAACTCAGGCGCCGCATCGGCGTCGTCCGCGACGTGCGTCAGGTGGGGAAGAAGGACATGATCCTCAACGACTATCAACCCGTGATCGAGGTGGATCCGCAGACCTATCAGGTGCGGGCCGACGGTCAACTGCTCACCTGCCAGCCGGCGAGCGTGCTGCCAATGGCGCAGCGGTATTTCCTGTTCTGACGCGCGTGTCTGCTTGCCTGGCTGATCACGTCGAAGCGCCGATCAGACTCCCTTGATTCGACTGACACATAGGGTGATTGGTCCCGTGCCGGCAGATGCGGCCATGACCCTCACCTTGAACCAAAGAGGCAGGAGCCGCCTTCGGGTGAGGTTGGACGATGGGCGGGAGGCGGGTATCTTCCTGGCGCGGGGGGACAGCCTCAAGCACGGCGATCTGCTGGCCTCCGACGACGGCCTGGTGGTCAGGGTCGAGGCCGCTCCTGAACGGCTCTCCACCGTAGTGAGCCCTGACCCCCATCTCCTCGCCCGCGCCTGTTATCACCTGGGCAACCGCCACGTGGCCCTGCAGATCGAGCCGGGTCGACTTCGCTATCTGCACGACCATGTCCTGGACGACATGGTGCGCGGACTGGGTCTCGCGGTGACGGTGGAGGACGCCCCCTTCGAGCCCGAGCCGGGTGCCTACGGCGGCCCTGCCCACGCCCATGGACAGCACGAGCACTGAGCCGCTGCTGCGGCTGATGCACCTGGTGAGCCCAAGCCTGCCGGTGGGGGGCTTCACCTACTCCCAGGGCATCGAGTGGGCGGTAGAGGCGGGCTGGATCCGCACCGCCGAGGATGTCGAGGACTGGCTCCGGGACCAGCTAAACCATTCGATCGCCATCGTGGATCTGCCCTTGCTTGGCCGTATGCGAGCCGCCGCCGTCGAGCGGGACGTCGATTGCATGGACCGCTGGATCGACTGGCTGCTCGCTGCCCGCGAGACCGCGGAGCTGCGTGCCGAGGAATCCAACCGCGGGCGCGCGCTCGCGGATCTGCTTGTAGCCTGGGGCCTGCCGGGGGCGCTGGACTGGAAGCCGATCCTCGCCCGCAGCCAGGCGGCGGGCTTCGCCTTTGCCGCCGCGGCCTGGGATCTCCCGCCGCGGGAGGCGGCGTCGGGTTACGCCTGGGGCTGGCTGGAAAACCTGGTGCTGGCCGCGGTGAAGATCGTCCCCCTTGGCCAGACCCGGGGTCAACTGGCGCTCTCCCGCCTGATTTCGGAGATCCCCGCGCTGGTCGATCGCGCCCTCATCCTGCCGGACGACGATATCGGCGCATCCAGCCCGGCGCTGGCCATCGCCAGCGGCGCCCACGAGACCCAATACACCCGACTGTTCCGATCCTGAGTATTCGCCATGAGCAAGAATCCCCTACGCGTCGGCGTCGGCGGTCCCGTCGGCTCCGGCAAGACCGCCCTTCTCGACGCCCTGTGCAAACGCCTGCGCGACCGCTACCAGATCGCGGTCGTGACCAACGACATCTACACCAAGGAGGACGCCCAGTTCCTGATCCGCAGTCAGGCCCTGGACGAGGCCCGTATCGTCGGGGTCGAGACGGGCGGCTGTCCGCACACCGCGATCCGCGAGGACGCCTCCATGAACCTCGCAGCGGTGGCGGACCTGCAGGCCCGCTTCCCGGACCTGGACCTGATCTTCATCGAGAGCGGTGGGGATAACCTGGCGGCCACCTTCAGCCCTGAGCTGGCGGACCTGACCATCTACGTCATCGATGTCGCCGAGGGGGAGAAGATCCCGCGCAAGGGCGGGCCCGGCATCACCCGCTCCGACCTGCTGGTGATCAACAAGATCGACCTGGCCCCGTACGTGGGCGCGTCACTGGAGGTGATGGATCGAGACGCCCGACGCATGCGCGGCGAGCGGCCTTTCGTGTTCACCAATCTGCGGGCGGGGCAGGGGATCGGCGAGATCGAGCTTTTCGTCGTGCGCGAGGGGATGCTCGCCGAGGCCTCTGGCTGAAACCGCAAAGCGGCCGGCTCATACCCGACGGAGACCCCTTCCCGTGTACGCCTCGGGTCAGTGGCCGATGGCGCTACTCGCGGATCTTCGATGCGGTCTTGCGCGCGGCGTCAGTGGCGCTTTCTGCGACGTCCTCTACGCGTTGCCTGATCTCGTGTACGCCATCATCGACGGCCTCGCCGACGTCCTGGAACGTATCGGTGAGCTGCTTGCGGATGCTCCTGGTCGTGAGGATATAGGTCACGGCGGAACCTACGGCGGCGCCGATGAGCACTGGGAGCAGGGGAAAGGGTAGAGCCATGTTGACCTCCGTCTGAATCGCGGCCAGGTGCGACACCTGCGGGTGTCGTGTCGTCACCACCGACTACAAGTCTACACCCCTGAGGCTTCGACATTCGAACGATGCCTCGGTGATCGTGTCAGGTCGTGCCAGCGGTCCGATCAGGTCGCGTGGGCCGGCGTTCCGGGCGACCGTGGATCAGGCCATGCTGGCCCAGTAGGCGGGCGTTCCCGTCTCGTCCTGTACTAGACTCAACAGGAGAGCTTCTTCGACTGGTACGGGCAGAATCTCATGCAATGGTTGATTCCGGTTGCGACGGCGGTTTGGGCCTTCTGGACCTGGGCCCACGATCACGAGCGCGAGCGTCAGCGGGAGCGCGCCCGGATGGCGGCGTTGTATGTGAATCCCTTCCTGTCGGCGTGTGAGGAACTGCAGAGCAGGATCTACAAGATCCTCAAGCTGGACGGCCTGAAGTCGCTTCGCTTGCGTTATCCGGACGGAACCTACGCCGAGGAGACGCTGTACCTGATGGTGCGTTTCTTCGGGTGGTCGGCCGCGGTCAACCGGTACGGACCCTACACGCAAGACGCGGAGGTGATTCGTCTCGTTACCGCCTGCCGGCGTGCATTCTCGTCTTCCAGCGCGAGTCGTCCGGTCGGCCCGTTCAACTTCTTCATCCCCGAGCAAAAGGCGCTCGGCAAGATGATCATGCACAGTCACGAGGGGGAGTTCGGGCGTGAGCTCGACACCATCTCCTTCTATGACTTCAGAGACATGCTGACGTCGGTCCCGTTGTCGGATAGCGAGGCGGTCAAGCAGACGGTGACGGAGCTGCGCAAGGCTCAAACGGCAAGCGATATCGCCGGCAGGGAGCGGTTGGCGGAAGCCCAGGCCTATCTGGTCGATCTCCTTTCTTATCTGGAGGTGCGCGAGGGCTACAGCCTTTTTGCGGGAGAGCGGCAGAAGTGCCAAGCGACAGGCGACGAACTGGCCGTTTCGGACGTACCGCAGTCCAGGATGACGCCCGTTACCGCCCTGGAGGCCTGAGGCTGCAGTAGCCGGTTCTCCGCGAAAGGCGTCGTCGCGCCCCGTCCGCGCTCTCCCGCCAGTCAGCGCGTGGCGGCAACCGGAGGGGCGCGGCGGGTCTGCCGGAGGCGAGCAGCCGACCCGGGGCATCGTCCCGACGCTCAGGCCGGCGATGTCGCGGCTCGATCGCTAGCGGATTCCGGCGTTGCGTCGTCAAGCGTCGCAAGATCTCGTCCGAAAAAATGGATCGCCGAGTGACCGATCAGCTGGGTCACAGCGGTCGTGGATAGAGCCCCTAACGGCAAGGCATAGAGGGGGTCGAGCTCCAGCGCCTGCACGAGCAGCGGCGGCGCAGCAGCGCCGAGGCCGGTTGCGGCGACGACAGCGGACATTTCCGGTACCCGCGCGCTGTCGTCGATGTCCCTCCCATACACCAATGCGATCTCCAGGATCAGGTAGAGGTGCATGCGCGTCAGCATCGAGGTCGCGCCGACAAGACCCAACAGCTTCAGGGCCGGTCCGATGCCCGGCGCCACCAGCGGGAGATGGAGCAAGGAGCCCCCGAGCATTGCGAGCCGGGACTTCGCGACGATGAGGCGGTGCGCGAGCTGCCTAGGATCTTCGTCCGGGTAGCGGCTCCTCAGCGTTTGAACGGTTCGGCGCACCTCTCCTTTCCTCAAACGCAGGAAAAAATAAAAGAACTGCTCGGTCGTCAAGCTTTGTAGCTGATGTCCGTTCACGGATAGGCCCGGGGATCGTTGTCGTAGCGATTTCCGGCACTCTACGGCCAAGGCGGAAGCCGTTCAATACGCCCGGGCTTTTCCCCTTGCGACGATGGCCGCATGCTGTCGTGTCGCGCAGCGGTTCACCCAGATCAATACGGGCGGTTCCCTTGTGTATTAGCATGGGCCGCGTATGGGGACCGCTGGAAACGGGGCTGAAGATGAGCGTCGAGGCGATTACAGCGTTACCAGATGCGGCGTTGAAAGAGCTTCGCTGGGCATACAAGCGCTTGGAGCATCCGTCGTTCGCGGCGAGGTTGAGCGACGTGCTCGCATCGCCCTTCGAGGAGCTGCTGGCGCTGCTGCCCAAGGATTGGCGCAAGTGGATCGAACGCTCATCCGAGGCGAGTATTGGCCGGGCACTGCGCCTGGCGCTTGCATCAATGCGCTACCGGGAACCGGCGCCCGCCAGTCTGTGGACCCACAAGCTGATGGCGGTTGGAACCGGCGCGGTCGGCGGTTTCTTCGGGCCCTTGACGGTGATGGCGGAGCTCCCGCTCACGTCAACACTGATGCTGCGTGCGATTGCGGATATCGCTCGCAGCCAGGGAGAGGACCTTAGCCGGGCAGAGTCGAGACTGGCTTGTTTTCAGGTCTTCGCCCTGGGCGGGCGAACGCGGGACGACGAAAAGGCGGAGATCGGTTACTACGGGCTCCGAATCACGTTGGGGCTGCACTTCGAGAGCATTCTTGCGTTCGCGGGTCCCGCCGAGGGTGTGCATATCCCTGCAGTGATTGACTTCGTTCGCTCGGTTGCCGCGCGCTTCGGCGTCGTGATCTCGGACAAGCTCGCCGTTCAGATGATACCGTTTGCCGGCGCTCTCAGCGCGGCCACGCTTAATTTGCTGTTCATGCAACATTTCCAAGATGTCGCTCGGGGTCACTTCATCGTGAGGCGTCTGGAGCGTATCTATGGCTTCGAGCTGGTCAAGCTTGAGTACGAGCGCCTGATCGCCGCGGAGGAAGAGGCAGAGAGGGAATTCAGTCCGCTGGAGGGTTTCTGAAGCGGCAGCCACGGCGCGGCGGGCGGTCCCGCTCCGCCTGCCCTGGCGGCTCAGAACAGGCGCCTCTTGAGCAGGACGATCGAGACCACGGCCAGGCCAAGCAGAATCGCCGTTGTCGTGACGGTCGCCGGTGACCAAGAACTGACACGTCGTAAGGCGGCTGGTCTGCGGCCCGCCGTGACGTCCTCCGAGGGTGCTGTCCGCCGGATGGGAGGCGGCTGTTCGACGTATGCTTCGGATTGGCCCGCGAAGCCCCGTGGTGGGGTTTTGATGGACGAGGAAGGGGTTGCGATTGTGAGTCTTGGGCGTCGTGTCACAGGGCAAGCTCCTGTCGCAGGATCGACCACAGTCTGGCGATTTCGTATGCGGCCTTACCGCGCGGGTCGTATTCGGTTACTCCGCGGCCCTCGATCAGCGCATAGCTGAAGCCCACGCGCTGACTGACTGCCGCCTCACACACCGGCACATCGTAGACCGCCAGTGCCTCCCTCGCCTCCGAAAGGATGTGGGGCTCGCCGAAGGCCGTCGGTGGAGGACAGCCGTTGAGCAGAATCTGCGCCGGGACCCCCAGCTCGTTGACGAGATCGACCGACGGACGGATGGCGTCCAGGTCCAGAATGGCGGGCCTGGTGGGAATCAACACCCGGTCGCACAGGCTTGCGCAACGACGGGCGTCTTGTGAGCTGTGGGGTGCCGTGTCGATTACCGTGAGGTCGTAGCCGCGTTGGTCGGCGGTTTGGAGCACTTCTCCCAGGGCCTCGCCGTCCGATTGAATGAGGTCCGGTTGGTCAGCCCCGCGCCTGCGCCACCAGGCGCTCGCGCTCGCTTGCGGATCGATGTCCAGTATCAATACCTTGAGCCCCGCGATCGCCGCCTCCACGGCGAGGTGGATGGTCAGGGTCGTCTTTCCCGTCCCGCCCTTTTGCGCGATTAGGCCAAGCGTCTTCATCGGGGCGTCGGCGTTTCTGATCGCGGCAGGAGCAAGCTAGTCGTCCACGCCCCGGGCGTCTTTCAGCGTCGCCTTCTTCCAGACGGCCCCCTTCTTCTTGGCGCGGCGAAGATCGGCGCCGGTTAGATCCGCGCCTTCGAGATTTGCGCCTCGCAGATCCGCTTGTCGCAGTCGGGCATGCGCCAGATTGGCTCCCTTGAGGTCTGTCTTGCGGAGAATCGCGCCGTTGAGGTGGGCATTGCTCAGGTCGACGCTGCGAAGCTTCAGTCCACCGAGGTTCTGATCATCGAGATCGACCGAATCTTTTCCTTTGCCGCGTCGTTCTTTGACCCATTTGTTGAATTCCTTCACTTCCTCGTGTTTGAGTAGTTCGAGCGCTTTTCTGTTGGCCATCGAAGAGTCTCCCATTCGCTGCCCTGAATCGAGGCGCCATTGGCATCATAACAGAAAGCATCGGCAGGCGATCCGGCCGCCGCGAATGGCCCATCGATGGATCGGAACGAGAGCGCCGTATCGCCTCCGCTCGCATTATCTGGAAAAGCGCGATTAAAAATCCTATGCTTCCGAAACAAACGGGACAAAGCGACCGCGGTATCGATTTCGACGACGATAGCGGGGCCGTTCATGTCTCCGTTCAGGTCCGATAACAAGCCGCACGCAGACGCGGCTTCTTCTGTTTTTCCGGTCCGTGGAGATCCGTTATGGCTTCCAAAAAAGAACAGGGTGACAAGGGCAAGGCATTAGAGAGCAAGCGATCGGTGGCGAGTGTTGCTTCGGGCGTGATTGACGAGGTCGAAAAGACGGCGGAAACACTGGTCGGCGAAGTCAAGCAGTTGTTCGACAGCCTCAGCGAGAAGGTGTCGGCGGTAGCCAGTGCGGCGGCTGAGACCACGGCATCGGTTGCCGAGAAAGTCGCCGTAAAGGACCCGGCGCATCTGATCCGGGGATTGTTGGAGGACGTCAGGGAGGCGGGCGAGGCCTCCCTGCAGGTCATCGGCGACGGGTTCAACTCGCTGCGTCGGGTCGTGTCTCCGGGCGAGGAGAAGGGCAAGAAGAAGGGCGGCGGTAAGAAGTCCGCGAAGGCGAAGAGTGCGGCGCAGTCCGCGGCTGCAACGGAACCGGCAAAGGAGGCGGTCGCGAAGAAGGCAGTCGCGAAGGAGGTGGTCGCGAAGGAGGTGGTCGCGAAGGAGGCGGTCGCGAAGAAGGCAGTCGCGAAGAAGGCAGTCGCGAAGAAGGCAGTCGCGAAGAAGGCAGTCGCGAAGA
>CAYNBI010000033.1:34808-35253 GCA_964395315.1 uncultured Chromatiaceae bacterium
AGGCGGTCGCGAAGAAGACAGTCGCGGAGAAGGAGGTGGCTTCGGGAGACGAGCAGAGCTAAGGCGGGAGTCTCGCCCGGCAAGGCCGCATTCGTTGAACTACGGTATAACTCGTTACTGATGCACCCCGCATTCGCGCTCGTTCCCATTTTGACCCTGGTGCTGGGCCCTCGTCTGTGGGTTGGCTACGTGCTGAAGCAACACAATCAACGCGATGCACGATTGCCGCTGAATGCCTCCGAGCTCGCACGGGAGTTGTTGGATAAGCAGGGTCTCCATGGGGTGCGGGTTGAGCTGACCGATCTCGGCGACCACTACGACCCGATGGCTAAGGCCGTGCGAATCAGCCGGGACAAGTTCGATCGCAGGTCATTGACGGCGGTTACCACCGCCGCCCACGAGACGGCGCATGCGCTGCAGGATGCGTCCGGTTTCGGGCCTTTCC
>CAYNBI010000034.1:0-33868 GCA_964395315.1 uncultured Chromatiaceae bacterium
CACGCCGGTCGGGAGCTTCGGGGACGCGGGAACCATTCCAGGCAAGCTGTCCGCGGCGCCCGATTGCGAGACCGGGAACCAGGAGCAAACCAAGGCCACGGCGAATAAAAAAGGATAGCCAGGGATCGGGCCTCGCCGCGCGTACCGTTCGTGTGGGAGGTAAGAGGTCAGCCCGGGAGGTAGCGGCCGTGGTCGAGGCGGCGGGCGTGTCCGAGGGTCGCGAGGGTGTCCAGCAGCTCGGCGACCTTGGCCCGGGGGGCGCGGGTGAAGACCTGGGCGAACTGCTCGGGGGTGGCGGGACCGCCGCGGGCGGTGTGCTTCGCGAGCGCGGTGCGCAGGGCCTGGAATTGCTCGGGCAGGGTCTTGGGCCAGGGGGCGCGCGCCTGGGGCCCGCGGGCGGGCAGGATGCCCGCGGTCCCGGTGGCCGGCGAGACGCTGGCGTCCCCGGGGGGCGGGGCGACGCCGGGGGCCTGGAAGTCGGGGCGCAGCCAGCGGATGTGGCCGCGGACCTCCTCGGCGGCGCGCTCGCGGTTGAGGGCGACCAGGCGGGTCAGCAACTCCCCCTCCGCCTCGGCCTGGTCGGCGGGCTTGTCGGGCAGGGGGTGGTGCCGCCGGGGCGCCCGGCTAGTGAGGTCGTTGACATTAGCGGGCCTTCCCTGGCCTGCGCGGGAAACGCAGCCAATCTGCATTTCCTTCCTTTTCCCAATTGCCTATTCCTTTCTCAGGGCGCTTCGAAGCGAGTGAGTGCTTCGCCCAGAATGTCTGGTTGGTTGCTCATCCAGAAGCGATCGAAACTCGGCATGGAATTGGGCATGGTCTCCTCGTGAAACACGACTTCTCTGATTTTCCCGGGGTTCGCCTTCCACCACTCCAGGCTATTGAGCTTCGTATCGCTGGTGGTGTGGCAACTCCGGCACGAGGGGACGAAGACCTCACGGTAGAGCTTTTCCTCGCCATCCCAGCTTGATGGCATATAGGCGAGGTCCTGCGTGTCGTTCGGAAGTCCAGAGCCGCCGTAAAGACCGTTGATGAGCGATCTGGTTGCTTGCGTCGGATTGGTCCGGAGCACGGCTTGGTTGAACTCCTTGAATTCATCCTCCAGGTCGGCCTTAGGCGGGTTGCCGAACGTCATGGTATTGATGTCAAAGGCGAGAAAGGTCCCATTGGTCTCACCAGAGCCGTCGTTATATTCATCGAGAGGAGACACGGCGTCATCATCTCCCCCGTGGCACGAGAAGCAGGCGGCCGGGACGGATAACTGCTCATTGCGGCTATCGAACGCGGTGCTCGTCTGCCGGTTACCGTCGGGGTCGAAGACATAGAACTTGGTGATCCGCTCTCCATCCGGTCCCGGTGAATACTCCATATTGACGATTGATACCCTCCGCACGTCGTCGATGGCGTCAGCTTCCGAATTGTAGTTGTAAGTGGTAAAGGCGATGTTGCCTTTCTTCCCACGCCTCTTGTCGACGACCATCTCGATCCTCCGATAAAACGCCAGGTCCCCCTGGTTGAAATAGCCCGCGGCGACGACGACCGTGTTACGGGGATCGTTGAAGCCGTTCACCTCCTCCCAGTCAGCCTGCGTCGTTCTTAGACCGTCCGGATCGATGGTATCGTAGTAGGCGGTTGCGACGATGTCATCGTCGACCCCGCCCGCTTTCAGGAAATTATGATCTACCGCGGCGGCGGTACCCGATACCGCAATACAGAGACTCGCCACCATCACGCTCACAACTCTTGCTCTGGTCTTCATGCTTTCTCTCCTCTGGTCAGGCCTTGCTAACGGGATTGAGTCCGTGAGTCTGGCCTTCGTGATTTGTCAGACGAAAGGGTCCGGTCCTATGATTGACGATTCGATAGACCGCTACAGACGCGGATTTCGGTTTCTCCCGCCTCGTGCAGCCTCTCCGCCAGGGACGGGACGCAGCTCCCGCACCATCGACACCGTCCCCATGTGTAAGGCTAGGGCATGGCCCCATCCCACCCAGTCCGTACGTACGCCTACAGTGCTGTACGCGAATCGACGGACAAGGCATGGCCGCATTCCGTTGGTGCGCGCAGCCATGCGAGGTGAACCACTAGAAGGCGACGAAGGCCTGACGGGCGAGCGGAACCTCGGCGGGGCTAGGACCCTGCCTCCCAAGCTCCGCCGCCCAGCAGCCGACGGCGGTCGTGGAAGGCAGCCCGGGCCCGTGCGTCAGACGGCTCCCCGTTGGTGACCTCAGTGTCGCCACTGTCGACAGTCCTAACGAGGTCGACGGCCGGCGTGGCCCGGCTGGTAAGGGGCATGGGCGAGACAGGCGGCGCGAAGTCCAGGTGAGGGGAGAACCGACTGTGCGTCGTGGGCCATGGATGGAACTCGGCGAGCTGGAGCGGCTGAGGGAGAGCAGGAGGCGCTCGGGCTCGATGTCCATGACGTATTCGCGGCTCAAGGTCAGGGTTTCCACGGGCTTGTCTTATGGATTGGTCCAACTCCCCCAGACCATGCTGTCCTGTGCCGAGGGAGAAGCCAATCTCGCCATTGCCGCGCGATCGGACCGAGCAAGGGGACCGTTGGTGAGTAACATAACCGGCATTGGAGGCGCGGCGTGGAAGGTTCGCATGACGAGCCCCGTAGCTGACCACCCCCGAACCCATGAGGACGAACGGGTCGCCGGGGTCATCAACACCGCTCCGGAAACTCAGCCCGCAGAGCATCGGCGCGGTTCCTAGAGGTGGTCGACGCGCCCCGGAGATCTTCGCCGTGGAAACCAGTGATTTGATTCCGCGCCACGGCCCTTCGCCCTCGCGGTCCGTGCTCAGCCCAGCATGCCGCACTGGGCCGCGTAGAGAACCAGTTCCGCCACCGAATGCAATCCCAGCTTGTCCCGCAGCCGATCCCGGTAGGTGTCCACGGTGCGAGGGCTGATGGCGAGGGAGCGCCCGATTTCCTTGCTGCTTTGGCCGGCCGCGATCAGGCGGACAACCTCACGCTCCCGCGGTGAAAGCACAACGGGCTTGTCGCCATTGCGCCGGAGCGCGTTGATTTTGGAGCGGACAATGGGCGTGACGAAGGTGCCGCCGGCGGCCACGGAGCGCACAGCGACTGCCAGCTCTTCGAAGCTGTTGTCCTTGACAACGAAACCGGTCACGTCGGCCTGTTGGGCCTGCATCGCGGAGGCGGCGTCGTCGTGCATGGTGAGGAGGACAACCCGAGTGTCGAGGGCCGCGGCCTGGACGCGGCGGGCGACCTCGATGCCCGTGGCCCCGGGCATGGCAAGGTCCAGGATGGCGATGTCCGGCTGGCGGGTCTCGATCAGCCGCCAGGCGGCCTCGCCGTCGGCGGCCTGGGCCAGGAGCGTGATGTCCGGCTCCGCTTGGAGCAGGGCGGCGAGCCCCTGGCGGAAGATGGCGTGGTCATCGGCAAGGATGACGCTTAGGGACACGGGTTAGCCCCCACGCACAAGGGCACGTTGATCCACACCTGGGTCCCGTTGCCCCGGGTACTGCGGATGCAGGCGCATCCGAGCACGCTCTCGGCGCGCTCGCGGATCATGCAGAGTCCGAGGCCGGCGGGGTGCTCGAAGGTCTGGTGGGTGTCGAATCCGATCCCGTCGTCGATGACGACTAAGGTCAGTCGATCTCGAGGCCGAACCCGCAGTACGACCAGTATCCGGCTGGCGCGGGCGTGGCGAAGTGCATTGGACAGGGCCTCACGGAAGGCGAGGAAGCACTGCTCCTTGACCCGCTCCTCCAGGACAATCGGGGCCTCGTCGGCGTGGACTCTGATCGGGCTGCCGGAGCGCTGGGCGATCTCGCTGCAATGGAGGCGGACGGCATCTGGCAGCGGCAGGTGTTCCAGGAATGGGGGGCGCAGTTCGCAGCTCACGACGCGCACCTCCCGCAGGGCGTCACCGGCCTCTTCGACGAGCTGCTCCAACAGATCCATCGGTACCGCCTCTTGCCGCCGCACCATCTCCCTAGCCTGCTTGAGCCCGAGGTTCAGGGCCTGTAGGGTCTGTCCCACCCCATCGTGCAGGCTTGCGGCAAGGCGTGCCCGTGCGTCGCGCTCGGCGTCATTGCGCAGTCGGCGGACTGTTTGGGCCTCGACGCTGCGGGCGCGCACGGTCTGGATGCCGAAGGCGAGGTCCATGGCCAACTCGGCGAGCAGGGCCACCTCCGGCGCGTCAAAGGCATCCGGTGTGTCGGCGAAGATGCTGAAGTTGCCGAAGGATCCCCCGTCCGCCTGCAAGGGAAGGGCGATCATCGAGTGGAAGCCGTGTGCCAAGGCCGCGTCGGCCCAGGGTGCGAGATCGCAGCCACTGGACAGGCCGCGCAGGATGACCGGCTCGCCGAGTTCGCAGGCGATGCGGCAGGCGCTGTGGCGTTGGCCGGAATTGGCTGCAGCAACCACCGTGGCGGCAAAGCCGCGGCTCCCCTGTGCGTCATGGGCGACGAGGCGGATGGGCGCGCCGCCGCGCCCGCCGTAGCCGATCCAGACAAAGCCGTAGCGGCCCACTTCGACCAGGTTGGCGCAGAAGGCGTCGAGGAGGGCGCGCTCGTCGATGGCGCGGGCGAGGCTGCGGTTGCAGCGGGAGAGGACGGCGTGGGTTCGACTCAGGCGCCGCAGATCTTGCTCCGCCTGCTGGCGCTTTGAGCGGTCCCGGGTGATGCTGACCACCCGCGTTACCCTGCCTGCGGAGGCGGTCACCGGAATGAAGCAGGATGCGAGAGAACGAGACGGAGGCGGCCCCGCAGCGGTGAACTCGAACTCGGCGGGTTGGCCGGCGAAGGCGTCGGTCAACAAACATCGGACCCGGTCCCTGTCCTGCGGGCTCACCAGTTCCAGGTAGGGGCTCCCGCGTATGGCTTCCTCGCTGGCCGCTCCGACCAGTGCAAGCCCCGCCGCGTTCATTCCGATCAGGCGACCATTGGCGCCGATGGTGTGAAGACACAGGGGTGCCAGGTCATACAGGGATTGCAGGCAGTCTTGGTCCATCAAGTACCTCCCAGAGCCCAAGGCCGCGTCGGTACTACGGCGGGACGCGTTGCGCAACCAGCTCGGACACCCGGCAGCCTGGCTCTCCGACGCCGGGTTAAAGCTGCGCCGCGGCTGCCGTTGACCGGAATCCTTTTCGCGGGGAATGCCGTATGCCTATGCTGGGATGTGCGCCTGTTTCGCAACTGAGTCTAGACGAGGCGTGACTCCCAGCGGAATCCGTGTTTCCACGGAAGCGCGCGTATTGACGGAATCCGGGGTCCTCCCGTGGTTGCTCCTTTTTGGCGCTTTAACCCGACTTCAGGAATGCGGTGGTGTGGGGGAAGGTGCCGGATGGAAAATTGGTGAGCTAGAAATGCCAAGAGGTCGGCCGTGCAAGCCCGCCCGCGTAGGTTGATCGGTGTGCCGAGTCCTCGGCTTTGAGCCGCCTCAGCGGTTGCATCCCGTGTCGATCCAGGGCGTTGCGGATGTCTAGCCGGACTCCAACCAGGGCTATCGCAGGCCGCGCTTCCCTGTCTCGGTCTGGCGAAACCGGCACGGCAAGAGATCGCCAGACCGCGCGTAGAAATGCACCTTGAGCCCTTGGTGCACGTGATCGGGCACCTCCTCGAGCTCGCCGCCGTTGTCCTCCGGCAGCAATATCTCCGTGATGCCCGCTCGGCGGCCGGCGATCAGCTTTTCGCGATTGGTTAGGCGCGCCACACTGGTTGTAGGGGCCTTGTCCAGTGCAGGCCTCACTGAAAACGAGAATGGCCCGGCGAACTGCCGGGCCATTTCTCATGCCGCTCAAACCCGTGTTCCTTCAGAGCCGTCCGGGTATCGGGACCGGACTCTGAAGAGACAGGCAAGGGTCAGCCGGCGTAGTTCGCGGACACAAAGTCCCAGTTGATGATCTTCCAGATTTCCTCCAGGTACTTGGGGCGGGCGTTGCGGTAGTCGATGTAGTAGGCGTGCTCCCAGACGTCTACCGTCAGCAACGCGGTCCGGCCCTCGGTCATTGGGGTTCCGGCGTTGGAGGTATTCACGATCTCGATCGAGCCGTCGGCGTTCTTGACCAGCCAGGTCCAGCCGGAGCCGAAGTTGGTGGCGGCGGACTGCGAGAACTGCTTCTTGAACTCGTCGAAGGACCCGAACTTGGCGTTGATGGCATCGGCGAGCGCGCCGGATGGCTGGCCGCCGCCGTTGGGGCTCAGGCAGTTCCAGTAAAAGGTGTGGTTCCAGACCTGGGCGGCGTTGTTGAACACGCCACCGGAGGCGCTCTTGACGATGTCCTCGAGGGACTTGTTCTCGAACTCGGTGCCGGGGACCAGGTTGTTCAGGTTGGTCACGTAGGTCTGGTGATGCTTGCCGTAGTGATACTCGATGGTCTCCTGAGAAATCACCGGCTCAAGTGCATTCTTCTCGTAGGGGAGTGCGGGGAGTTCGTGTGCCATTGTGGGTCAGCCTCCGTTTAGGATTCTCTCTCGTCTCGGATAGATATGCGCTCTGTGAGCGGACCTCAACCGGGCAAACGAATTCCCGACTAAAATGGTCCGTAATAGAGGACGCGAATACTAGTCATCGCATAGGGGTTTTGCAACCATCGGCGCGGGCACTGCGCGGTTCCGCGGCCTGGCGCCGGGATCGGGAACGGGCTTACGATTGTTTCTCCCGTCGCCCCGGTCAACGCGGGAGACCCAGGACACCAGGCCGTTTCACCCCTGACCACCAAGTGCCAACGAATATGGATCCCATCGAGCTCAGCATCTTCTCAAGCCGTCTGGAGGCGGTATGCGATGAGATGGGGGTGGTGCTGCGTAATGCCGCTTTCTCGACCAACATCCGCGACCGGCTCGATTTCTCCTGCGCTGTGTTCGATGCCCGGGGCGGGCTCTGCGCCCAGGCTGCCCACATCCCAGTTCACCTCGGCAGCATGGCGTTCGCTACGGCGGATCTTGTGGCGCGCATGGAGTGGGCCGAGGGGGACATGGTGATCCTCAACGACCCCTTCCTCGGCGGTACCCACCTGCCAGACGTGACCGTCATCGCTCCGGTGTTCGCCGCGGGCGAGTTGACGGCCTTCGTGGCCAACCGGGCGCACCATGCCGATATCGGCGCCGACTCCCCGGGCTCCATGCCCCTGTCGCGCTCGATCCACGACGAGGGTCTGGTGATCGAGCCGGTGCATCTGATGCAGCGCCGCGCGCTGGATGAAATCCGGCTCGCGGCTATCGTCGGCGCCACCCGTAATCCGGCCGACGCCCGCGGCGATTTCTTTGCCCAGATCAGCGCCAACACCGCGGGCGCGCAACGGCTCTCCGAGCTGATCGCCCGTACCGGCGTAGAGGGGTTCCGCGAGGGATTGGGAGCGCTGAACCAGTACGGCGAGCGACTTGCCGCGCAGGCCATCGCGGAGATCCCGGACGGGACCTACCGGTTCGAGGACTTTATGGACGACGATGGTCAGGGCAACCTCGACATCCCCATCCGGGCGCGGATCGAGGTCTCGCGGGGCATGGCTTCCGTAGACTTCGCCGGCACTGCGGGGCAGGTGAGCGGCAACATCAACTGTCCCTTGGCGGTTGCGGCTGCCGCCGTGCTCTACGTGTTCCGCTGCCTGATGCCCGCATGGACACCAGCCTGCGCAGGCAGCTTCCGCCCGGTGTCGATCACCGCCCCCGAGGGCTGCCTGCTCAACGCCCGCTACCCGGCCGCGGTGGCGGCAGGCAATGTCGAGACCAGCACGCGCGTGGTCGACGTCGTGATGGGGGCGCTCGCGAAGGCGGTTCCGGGGCGCATACCGGCCGCGAGTCATGGCAGTATGAACAACCTTGCCCTTGGCAGCGCCCGTTCCGGGGCGGCGTGGGACTATTACGAGACCATCGGCGGCGGCATGGGTGCGGGCGCGCTGGGGGGCGGGCTGTCTGGCATCCAGACCCATATGACCAACACGCTCAACACGCCGATCGAGGTGCTGGAGACGCGCTTCCCGCTGCGGGTGACGCAGTACGGCCTGCGCCGGGGCTCGGGCGGGGCCGGGCAGCGGCGCGGGGGCGACGGCCTAGTCCGCGAGATCGAGTTCCTGGCGCCCGCCAGCGTGTCCCTGCTGACCGAGCGCCGGCGCCACCGGCCCTGGGGCTGCGATGGCGGCTCCGCCGGCGAGGCGGGCCTCAATCTGCTCAACGGCAAGGTGTTGCCGGCCAAGACGGCGTTCGAGGCCGCTGCCGGGGATCGCCTGTGTATCCAGACCCCGGGGGGAGGGGGCTACGGTCGGCCGGGGGAGAAACCGTCGAGTTCCTAGCCGGCGGTCGTCAGCCGTCCGTTTCCAGAATCCAGAACGAGAGACAGTCCATGTGCGGTATCTGTGGTGAGCTGCGTTTCGACGGCGGTCCGGCGGATCTCGCCGCCATCGGGTCCATGATGGGGCAGCTCGAGCGCCGCGGTCCCGAGCATGGCGGCAGCTACAGCGACGGCTCACTCGGGTTCGGCCATCGGCGGCTGTCCATCATCGACCTGTCCGTCCGCTCCAACCAGCCGATGGTCGATCCCGGCCTCGGCCTCGCGTTGGTCTTCAACGGGACCATTTACAACTACCGCGAGCTCCGCCGGGAGCTCTCGGCCCTCGGGTACGACTTCTTCTCCGAGGGCGACAGCGAGACCATTCTCAAGGCCTGGCACGCCTGGGGCGAGGACTGCGTGGCACGCCTGCACGGCATGTTCGCCTTCGCCGTCTGGGATTCGGTCAAACGCGTGCTGTTCCTCGCCAGGGACCGCTTCGGCATCAAGCCGCTGTACTGGACGGCGGACGGCGCCCGCTTCCGCTTCGCCTCGAGCACCCAGGCGCTGCTGGAGGCCGGCGGCGTCGACACCGGGATCGACCCGGTCGCGCTCCATCACCTGTTCACCCTGCACGCCGTCGTGCCCGCGCCGCGCACCCTGCTCGCCGGGGTGCGCAAGCTCGCCCCCGCGCACTGGATGCGAGTCGCGGCTGACGGGCGGCGCGCGGAACGGGCCTACTGGCAGTTGGACGCAACCCGTCCGGAGCGCCCACGCAGCGAAGGGGAGTGGCTCGAGGCCATCCATGACGCCCTGCGCGAGGCCGTGCGCAAGCGCAGCGAAGTAGCGGACGTGCCGGTCGGGGTGCTGCTCTCGGGGGGGCTGGATTCGAGCCTGCTCGTAGCCCTGCTGGCCGAGGCGGGCATCGGGGACCTGCGCACTTTTTCGGTGGGCTTCGAGGACACGCCGGAGGAATCCGGCAGCGAGTTTGAGTACTCCGATCTGGTCGTCGAGCGCTACGCCACCCGGCACCGGAAGTTCCGGGTGCCGAACGCGGAAGCACTTTGGCGGCTGCCGGAGGCGGTGGACGCCATGGCGGAGCCCATGTTCGGCCAGGACGCGGTTGCCTTCTACCTGCTCGCCGAGCAGGTGTCGCGGGAGATCAAGGTGGTGCAGTCCGGCCAGGGGGCGGACGAGGTCTTCGCCGGCTATTTCTGGTATCCCCGCATCCAGGCTGATGCGGACGGCTCTTGGACCGAACGCTTCCGCAGGCACTATTTCGACCGTGACCACGACGAGTATCTGCGGCTGGTGGCCGCCGGTTTTGCCGGCGATGACCACAGCTCGTGCCTGGTAGAAGGATTGCTGCAAGAGCCCGGTGCGGAGGAGATCATGGATGCGGTGCTGCGCATGGACGTGACCACCCTGATCGTCGACGACCCGGTCAAGCGGGTGGACAACATGACCATGGCCTGGGGCCTGGAGGCCAGGGTGCCCTTTCTCGATCATCAGCTGGTAGAGCTCGCCGCCCGCTGCCCACCGGAGCTCAAGCTGCGCGAGGGCGGCAAGTACCCGCTCAAGGCCATGGCGCGCGGCCTGTTGCCCGATGCGGTGATCGACCGTCCCAAGGGTTACTTTCCGATGCCGGCGCTGAAGTACGTGCGCGGGGATTTCCTGGCCCTGATGCGCGACCTGGTCAATTCACGCGCCTGCCGTGAGCGTGGACTCTACCGTCGCGAGTACCTCGACATGCTCTTGGCGGCGCCGGACATGCATCACACGCGCATACAGGGCAACAAGCTCTGGCATCTGGCGCTCCTCGAGCTCTGGCTTCAGCGGCACGTCGACCCGGTGGCGCGTGCCTGACCGGAGTGCCCTCCGCAGCCACCCTCGTGCCTGTTGCGTCGGCGCCGCGACTTGAAAAGGGGCGGGGCGTCCCGATTTTTCTCGACGTAATCCCGCCCAGTCAGAGGAGCTTCAATGGACGTTCTTGAGAGAATCGACCAGCAGGTCAAAGGCAATCCGGTGGTCATCTACATGAAGGGAACCCCGCAGTTCCCGATGTGCGGCTTTTCCATGCGTGCTGCGGCCGCGCTGCAGGAGTGCGGCGTCCCCTTCGCGTACGTGAACGTGCTGCAGGATCCGGAGATCTTCGAGAATCTGCCGCGCTACGCGGACTGGCCGACGTTTCCCCAGGTCTACATCGACGGTGAACTGGTCGGCGGCTGCGATATCACCCTGGAGCTGCATGCCAACGGCGAGTTGAAGAGCATGATGGAAAAAGCCGCCGAGAAGTCCGGGACGGGCGGAGAGGCATAGTCTTCGTGAGGACGTTCCGGGAAGTCGCTCAAGGCCATCCGGACCCCGGACTATGCAGCGTCGCGCCCGGATGACGGTGCGGCTACTCCGTCGGAAATCCCGTCTCGGCTCGCTCCCACGCTCTCACCTGATCCATCTCTCTCCAGCGGTTGACGATCCGGCAGAACAACCGCGCGGTTTGCTCCGCGTCGTAGACGGCGCTGTGAGCCTCCTCATTGTCCCAGCCGAGACCGGCCGCCTGTGCTGATTTGGCGAGTACCGTCTGGCCGAAGATCAGTCCCGCCAGGGAAACGGTGTCGAACACGCTGAACGAATGGAATGGGCTGCGCTTGTATCCGGTGCGCTCGACCGCGGCTTTGAGAAAACCGAGATCGAAGGCCGCGTTGTGTCCGACGAGTATGGCGCGGTTGCAGCCGGTGATCTTGACCGCTTTACGAATCGGGTCGAGGATGCGGTTGAGGGCTTCCTTCTCGGGTACCGCGTCCCGGAAAGGGTGGTCCGGGTCGATCTGATTGAAGGCAAGCGCCCTCGGGTCGATCTCCGACCCCATGAACGGCAGCACGTGGCAGGACAGGGTCGGGCCGAGCTTCAGCCATCCCTCCTCGTCCATCCGGATCACGACGGCCGCGATTTCCAGCAGCGCGTGGCGTTGCGGGTCAAAGCCCGCGGTTTCCACGTCAACCACCACCGGCAGGAAGCCGCGGAACCTGCGCGCGATCGGGTGTTTGGTTTCGTCCTCGAGCATCGCTCCAGCATAAGTTGCGCGCCTTGAAAAGCCAACTCCGCTCCGACCCGGTACCGCTTCCCGCGTGCCGAGCCAGGGTAAGGCGGTACCAGGTCCTGATATAGTCTCGGCTGGAGTCCGCGGACCGGACCGCGGGGAGGATGACATTGATGAGAGTGTACCGGCGCGCGTTCGCGTCCCTGTTGATCATGCCCGCGCTGACCCTGTGGTTTGCCGTCTGCGCAGCGTCCGATCAGGGCGTGGACCAGGGCCTCCTGTTCGAGGTGCGCTCCGGCGAGGACACACGGGGCTGGCTGTTTGGCACGATTCACAGCGAAGACCCGCGGGTGATCGAGCTACCGCCCTTGGTCCGCGACGCGTTCGAATCCTCGAACGGCTTCGCGATGGAGGTGATTCCGGATACCCAGGCGATACTCCAGTCGATGGTGACCATGGTCTATACCGACGGGCGCACGCTGGAAGCGGTCATCGGCCCGCCCCTCTTCCGGGAGGTGGTGGAGGCGATCGAGGCGCGCGGTATGACGGCAGCGGCAATCCGCGATTTCAAGCCCTGGGCGGTGGTCACGATCCTCAGCGTTCCGCCCGCCGAGACCGGGGAGTTTCTCGACATGCGGCTCTACAAGGCCGCCACCGCCGCGGGAAAGAGAGTCGTCGGCCTCGAGAGCATCGACGAGCAGCTTGCCGTGTTCGAGGAACTGAGCGAGCGTGACCAGGTGGCCCTGCTGCGCGAGACACTAGAGGTTCGGGATCAGCTGCCGGAGGTCTTCGAGCGCTTGCTTGGCGCCTACCTGGCGCGTGATCTTGCCGCATTGACGCGCTTGAGCGACGACTATCTTAGTGGCGGAGACCCGGAGCTCGAGGCGCGTTTCCGCACCAGTGCTCTGGACGTGCGCAACGAACGGATGGCCGAGCGCATCTTGCCCCTGCTCGCCGAGGATGTTTTTTTCGTCGCCGTGGGAGCGCTACATCTGCCGGGTGAGGGCGGCATCGTGCAGCGACTGCGAAGGGCTGGTTTCGCGGTTCGGGCGGCCTATTGAAGGCGTAAGCCCAGGTAAAACAGTGATGCAAACCGCGTTTGCGTCCGTCTGGACTGTGATAGCATCCAGCGACGTGGCTTCCCGCTATCGGGACGAAGAACAAGGATCAAGACCATGTGGGGCAGAAGCTTTCGAGCAGTCTCGGCGATCGTCGCAACGGCAGCACTCGTCGGGTGCGCCTCGATTCCAGAGGATCAGCGGGATCCGAGGGACCCCCTCGAGCCATACAACCGCAGCGTGTACAAGTTCAACACCGTCGTGGACGATGTGCTGTTCAAGCCGATCGCCAAGGGCTACAAGGCCATAACGCCGGAACCGGTGGATCGTGGGGTGACGAACTTCTTCAACAACCTTGCGGATGTGAATTCGGCCGTCAACAATCTGTTCCAGTTCAAGCTTTCTCGCTTCGGCTCGGACCTTGGCAGGATCGCGGTAAACTCCACCGTGGGTATCCTGGGCTTCGTCGATGTGGCGACCAACATGGGCCTGCCCAGCTACAAGGAGGACTTCGGTCAGACCTTCGGTTACTGGGGCGACGTCGACAGTCCCTATTTGGTCGTTCCGGTGTTCGGCCCGAGTACCGTGCGTGACTCCGTGGGCCGCGTCGGGGATACCCTGATGGATCCCTTGGTCAGGCTGAGAAAGGATCGTGTCTACTGGGGATTGGTGGGGCTGCGGGTGATCGACCAGCGAGCGGACCTCCTGACTGCGGGCAAGATTCTGGAGGAGGCGGCGGTTGATCCCTACAGCTTTGTGCGCGACGCCTTTCTGCAACGCCGTCGCAGCCAGATCTTTGACGGCAATCCGCCACCCGATCCCTTCGAACAGGACATCTGGGCACAGTAGCCGGAACCCGCGGGGGTCAGGCCGGGGTTCCTTCCATCCGCCAGGCCACCGTCTCGCCGGCGCGCAGGGGCACCAGAAGCTGGCCCCCGAAGTCGTACGCATCGGGCACGGTCCAGGCCTCCCGGCGCAACCTGATCCGTTCCCGGTTGCGCGGGAGTCCGTAGAAGTCCGGCCCGAAGAAGCTGGCAAAACCCTCGAGGTGGTCGAGGGCCCCCGCCGAGTCGAAGGCCTCGGCGTATAGTTCGATCGCGGCGTGGGCGCTGAAGATACCCGCGCATCCGCAGGCCGTTTCCTTACCTCCCACCGCGTGCGGCGCACTGTCCGTGCCGAGAAAGAACCTGGGTTCCCCGCTGATCGCCGCCTCCAACAGGGCCTGACGATGCTGTTCGCGCTTCAGCACTGGCAGGCAATAGTAGTGGGGCCTGATCCCGCCGGCCAAGATGGCGTTTCGGTTATAGAGCAGGTGATGGGGCGTGACGGTGGCCGCGACGGTGGGCGGGGCGGCGCGCACGAAGGCCACGGCATCGGCGGTGGTGATGTGCTCGAAGACGATGCGGAGCGCCGGAAAGTCTCTGACCAGTCGGATCAGCGTGTCGTCGATGAACCGTCGTTCTCGGTCGAAGATATCCACTTCGTGGGCGGTGGATTCGCCATGCACCAGCAACGGCATATCGCGCCGTTGCATGGCCTCGAGGACGGGGTAAATGCGGGCGAGTCGCGTGACGCCAAGCTCGGAATTGGTGGTTGCGCCGGCGGGATAGAGCTTCGCCGCGTATACTGACCCTGCGGCCCGGGCGGCCGCGATCTCATTCGGGGGCAGGTTGTCGGTTAGATAAAGGGTCATCAGCGGTGCGAAGCGGTGGCCGGACGGCAGGGCCGCGAGAATGCGGTCTCGATAGGCGGCGGCCTGAGCCGCAGTGGTGACAGGGGGGCGGAGATTCGGCATGACTATGGCTCTTGCGAACTGTCGCGCCGAAAAGGCAACCACCGAGGCCATCTCGGCCCCGTCGCGCAGGTGCAGGTGCCAGTCATCCGGCTTGGTCAGGGTCAATATGTCGGGGCCATCGGGCATCGGGTTGTTCTCGTCCGTAACGGAAAGGAATTTCGGGATATAGCGGAAAGCTTATATATTGAGCACCGCAACGCGCGCTCCGCTCGACCGCCGCGCTTTCGGATACAAGCATAGGGGACCACATCCGTGAAAAGACTCGCAACCTCCGCATTTCTTGCAGTGCTTTCCGCCTCATCCACGGCCGCCAGCGCTTGGTGGGGCGGGCCAGGCTGGGGCTCAGGTTGGAACGACTGGTGGAACGACTTTTTCGGCGATGCCAGTTTCGATTTCCACATGAGCATGGGTGCTGGGGGCCGGGGTTGGGGACGCGGCTGGAATCGCTGGAACGATTACTACGGCTATGCTCCCTACTGGGGCGCGCCTTGGGGGTACGGCTACCCCTACGCCGCATATCCCCATGCGGCCCCCGTGGTGCCACTGGCCCCGGCTCCGGCCGAGGCGAAGTGACCGGAGCAACCCGACCTGCACCCTGATGCGGCCTAGGAGGGGCCTCGTCCGCTGCGAGGGATGCGGTCCGGTGAAACCTGAGGGGTGCCCGGGTCTCAAAGAGAAACGAGCCGGCCAGGGTTCCGCGACGCGCATCAGAATCGGGCGGTAATGGCGATCAAGCCCAATTTTGGTGCGCTCGGCCGAAAAAGACTTTCCCCTAACGCCCGATTTCTGCAACATGAGTGACTCTTGTGAACTGGCCCGTGGTTTGCTGAAGGCATACGGCTTGCGCATCACCGGGGCGATGGGTCGTCTCGCCGTAAGCGACAACCAGGCATTCCCCCACGAGGCCCACTGAACACCAGGAGACTCCCCACATGACCGTTACCCACGATGGTGCCTCGCGCACGAGCCATCGGAAACTATTGGCATGGGTCGATGAAATGGCGCTCCTATGCAGTCCGGAGCGCATCTACTGGTGCGACGGGTCGCAATCAGAACACGACCGATTGTGCGATGAGATGGTCGCCAGCGGCACATTCGTGCGCCTGGACCCAGACAAACGGCCCAACAGCTTCCTTGCCCGCTCTCATCCGAGCGACGTGGCGCGGGTGGAGGAACGCACCTTCATCTGCTCGACGCGCAAAGAGGACGTGGGCCCCACCAACAACTGGATGGACCCGGCGGAGATGCGTGGCATCCTCAGGGGCCTGTTCGATGGCTGCATGCGGGGGCGGACGATGTACGTGATCCCCTTCAGCATGGGACCGCTGGGCTCGCCCATTTCCCACATCGGGATCGAGATCACGGATTCGCCCTATGTCGTCGTCAACCAGCGCATCATGACGCGGATGGGTCAGGGTGCACTCGACGCCCTGGGGTCGGACGGCGAGTTCGTCCCTTGCATGCATTCGGTTGGATCTCCGCTGCAGCCAGGAGAGGAGGACGTGCCCTGGCCGTGCGCGCCGAGCATCGAGGACAAGTACATCTCCCACTTCCCGGAGACGCGGGAGATCTGGTCCTACGGCAGCGGCTACGGGGGCAATGCCCTGCTCGGAAAGAAGTGCCTCGCGCTGCGGATTGCCTCGGTCATGGCGCGGGATGACGGCTGGCTTGCCGAGCACATGCTGATCCTCGGCGTCGAGTCGCCGGAGGGAAAGAAGACCTATGTGGGCGGCGCCTTCCCCAGTGCCTGCGGCAAGACCAACTTCGCCATGCTGATCCCGCCCAAGGGGTTCGAGGGCTGGAAGGTCACCACTGTTGGCGACGACATCGCCTGGATCAAACCCAATCCGCGCGACGGTAAGTTCTACGCCATCAACCCGGAATACGGCTACTTCGGCGTTGCGCCGGGCACCAGCGAGGAGTCCAACCCAAACGCGCTGGCCTCCGTGCGGGCCAACAGCATCTTTACCAACTGTGCCTTGACCGACGATGGGGACGTTTGGTGGGAAGGTATGACCAAGGAGCCCCCCGAGCACCTGATCGACTGGAAGGGGAACGACTGGACGCCGGGTTGCGGCAGGCCGGCGGCTCACCCGAACGCCAGGTTCACAGCGCCGGCCTCCCAGTGCCCGTCCATCGACCCGGAGTGGGAAAATCCAGAGGGCGTCCCCATCAGCGCCTTCCTGTTCGGAGGCCGGGTGAGCAAGCATTTCCCGCTCGTGTTCCAGAGCTACAATTGGGAGCACGGCGTCTACATGGCCGCGACCATGGGCTCGGAGGCGACCGCTGCGGCCATCGGCCAAGCGGCAGTGCGGCGCGACCCGATGGCCATGCTGCCGTTCTGTGGTTACAACATGGCCGATTACTGGCGGCACTGGCTGCGGATCGGGCGCCAGAACGTGGCGACGCCGCCGCGCATCTTCCGCGTGAACTGGTTCCGCAAGGACGAGCACGGCAGGTTCATCTGGCCGGGGTTCGGCGAGAACATGCGCGTACTGCATTGGATCGTTGATCGCTGCAACGGCGCGGGCGCCGCCATCGAGAGCCCCTTGGGGTGGGTGCCGCCGTTCGAAGGATTGAATTGGACCGGCCTCGATTTCCCCAAAAAGGACTTCTTCGCGATCATGAATATCGATCGGGAGCAGGCGCGGCGGGAAACCAACGACCAGGAGGAACTGCTGACGCGCTTCGGCGACCACTTACCCCGGGAGATGGAGATCGAGCGCGAGCTACAGCTTGCACGCCTGTATCACTCACCAGACACCTGGGACTTGTCCGCAGCGACTGCGCCGTACTGATCTCCCGGAGGGACTGCTTCGCCGCCGCACACTGACCGCGGATCGCGTTTGGCCGGGGGCCGCCGTGAACCGGCGCGCCCCCGGTCTCGGTAGGTAAGAATACTAACTCTTCTTGTCTGTCGACGACGCTTTCTTGCCGGATGAGGTCGGTTTCCCCCGGCAGTAGGCCGCGACCTTGACACCGTCCTTACGGGTGAAACTGTCTACCCAGGTGCAACTCGCGCTCTTCTCGCACTTGCCTTTCTCGAGTCCCTTGCAGGCGGATTCCGCTTGGACGGACACCGCCCCCAGCATCAGGGCCAGCGCCGTCGCCAGCGCCCCGAGAATGGCTGGGCCTTTTGTAGTTTTCATAGTCCTTGATCTCCTTGTTCAAAGATAAAGAAACGCTCGGCAAGGAATACCGTGCGACCCAAGACTAACCGGGTCGATGGGAGGCAGACAAGGCGTCGTGCCGCGCTTAATCACCGCGTTGTGACGAACGTTGGACTTTGAGCAGGATTTCGAACACGGAATCCTTGCCGAGGGCCAAGCGATTGGTCAACTCGGCCGTGGCGACCGCGAGCATCCCGGGAAGGATGATGCTGGGGTTCGCCGTGAGCTCGAGCAGCGCCGTCAACGCCGCCAACGGGGCCCGAAGGGTCGCCCCCATCATGGCGACCATGCCCACCGTCGCGTAGAAGCCCGAGGAGGCGGCGTCGATGGGTTCGACGGCCGCGAACAGGATGCCCAGCGCGGACCCGGCGGCGCCGCCAATGAACAGCGTAGGGCCGATCAGTCCGCCGGGAACCCGCAGGCCGATAGCCGTTCCAGTCGCCAGTAGCTTCGTGAGAACGAGCGCGAGCACCAGGGCGAGGTCTTCCTTGCCGGCCAGAAATTCGTCCAGCGTGTCGTAGCTGGTGCCCATGATCTCGGGCGTCCAAAGGGCGAGGATTCCCACCACCAGGCCGGCGAGCGTGAAGCTGACGCTGCAGCGCCAAGCGCGGGTGCGCGTCGCGACGGTTTCGCACAAGCTGATGAAGGCAATGGCCAGCAGGCCGATGACCAAGCCGAGAACGATGAGATTGGGAAACTCCCATCCCGTGTTCAGCTCCAGCGGGGAGACGATGAAAGTCGGGGCATCGCCGGAAAGCGTCCGCGTCACGACGGCACCCACCACCGAGGCTACGATGACCGGCAGGAACCGGCTCACGTCGTAGCGCACCTTCAGCACCTCGACGACGAAGATGATTCCCGCGAGCGGGGTGTTAAAGGCCGCGGCAATGGCCGCCGCGCTGCCGCACGCGGCTAAGGTGTAGTCCTCCTCGGCCGAGACACGCATGCGCTGGCCGATGAGGTTGGCGCTGGCGGCGCCGATGTGTACGGACGGCCCTTCCTTGTCTACCGAATGCCCGCTGACGATGGCGGCCACCGCTCCCAGGAACTGGGCGAAGAGATTCGCCGCTGGTAACCGTTCCTCGCCTGGGGTGTGCAGGCGCCGCAGCACATGGACGACCCCCACCTGGCGCCGCTGCAGAGGGATCAGGTCGAAGGCGAGCCCCAGCAACAGGCCGCCGGAAACCGGGAGCAGGATGCGCAGCCAGGGTGCGAGTCCCTCGTAGTTGCCGCTGCGCCCTGGCGGCAACAGCAGGGATTGACCAAGCTCGATTGCCGCGTGAAAAGCGAGTACGACACCGCTCGCCAGTATGCCGCTCAGCATGCCGAGGAGGACGAGGCGCAGCCACTCGGCCCGGACGGTGGTCATGTCAAGATCCCCTTCCCGTGGCGGCTGCCCGCCCCGGGGCTCCTTACCGGATCAGTGGTCTCGGGCGCTGGCCAATTGCAGGTAACGGCCGTGTAGCCGGTCCACCTGGGCATGCAGCGCTGCGAGATCGCCGCTGTTGTCGATGACGTCGTCCGCCCTTTCTAGTCGCGACGAACGGTCGCTCTGGCTGGCGAGGATGCGCCGGATCTCGGCGTGTTCCATGCCGGTGCGGGCGTGCACGCGCCGCAGTTGCTCGGCCTCTGGCAGATCCACGACAAGGATCCGGTCCACGAGATCGGTCTGACCCGCCTCGAACAGGAGCGGGATCACCAGGACCGCATAGGGCGCCTCGATGGCAGCGAGCCGTTCAAGCATGCGCGAGCGGATGAGCGGGTGCAGGATGGCCTCGAGGCGCTCACGTGCTCGGTGGTCACGGAAAACGATCTGCCGCAGCGCGGCGCGGTCGAGCGTGCCGTCTGGATGCCGCACTGGGTCTCCGAAGGCCTGGAAGATGGAATCCAGCGCGGCCCCACCGGATGCGGTCAGCTCCCGGGAGATGACGTCTGCATCGATGACGGGGACACCGGCGGCGGCAAGCCGGTCCGAAACGGTGGACTTTCCGCTGCCGATGCCTCCGGTCAGCCCGACGACCAGCATCCCGAACGGATCCGTTCGTCGCCGCTGGAACCCGGGACGGGCATCATGCGAGCCCCGAGAACTGAAGGTAGGTCCGGTTGATCGCATCGCCCCACATCAGGCTGAGCCAACCCGCTGCCGCCAGATAAGGGCCGAAGGGAATGGGTATTTGACGGTCGTGTCCGCGAGTCACGATCAGCAGGGTGCCGACCACCGCGCCGGTGACCGCGGACAACAGGATGATCTGCGGCAGGTGCTGCCAGCCGAGCCAGGCCCCGAACAAGGCAAACAGCTTGAAGTCGCCGAAGCCCATGCCCTCCTTGCCGGTCAGCAGGCGAAACAGCTGAAAGATGCCCCACAGGCTGAGGTAGCCCAGGGCGGCGCCGAGGATGGCGGAGTGGCTGTCGGTGAACCATCCTTGCAGGCTCAACAGCAGCCCCAGCCAAAGCAGAGGCAGCGAGATGGCATCGGGCAGCAGCTGGGTATCGAAGTCGATCACCGCCAGCGCCACCAGGCCCCAGGTGAGCACCAGCGCGGCCAGGCTCTCCCAGGTGAAACCGAAACGCCAAACCACGAGCACCGAGAGCACGGCTGTCGCCGCCTCGACCAGAGGGTAACGCAGGCTGATCGGGGTCTGGCAAGCGGAGCAACGCCCGCGCAGAAACAGGTAGCTCAGCAAAGGGATGTTTTCCAGGGGCCGCAGACGATGGCCGCAGCTCGGACAGTGAGAGGCGGGCCGGGCCAGGGTCATGGTTCTGGCTGCGAGGGCCTTGTCCGCTGCCTCGGTGCCTTGGTCGCACTCGCGGCGCCAATCCTCTTCGATCATGCGCGGCAGCCTGTGGATCACCACGTTGAGAAAGCTGCCCACCGCGAGCGCGAAGAGCGCGGTGACCAGCAGCAGCAGCGGTGGGTGCTGCTCGAGCAGGTGGAACCACTGCATCGGACGTCAGACGACGGCGGCCAGCTTGAAGATGGGCAGGTACATGGCGATGACCAGACCACCTACGAGGGTGCCGATAACGACCATGATCAGCGGCTCGAGGAGGCTGCTCAGGCTGTCTACTGCGTTGTCGACCTCCTCCTCGTAGAAGTCCGCGACCTTGGCCAGCATCTCGTCGAGGGCGCCCGACTCCTCGCCGATGGCGGTCATCTGGATCACCATGTGCGGGAACAGGTTGCGCTGGCGCATCGAAAGCTGCAGGGCCTGACCCGTGGCTACCTCTTCGCGCATCAGCATCACAGCGTCGGAGTACACCACGCTGCCGGTGGCGCCGGCCACCGATTCCAGCGCCTCCACCATTGGCACGCCGGCGGCGAACATGGTGGACAGGGTGCGAGCGAACCGGGCAAGGGCCGCCTTGTGCATGATGGGGCCGATGACCGGGAGCTTGAGGGTCATGCGGTCGATGAGCTCGCGGAACTTCCGCGATCGCTGCCAGAGCTTTGCGATCGCGAATCCGGCTGCCCCGAGCGCCGCTGCGATCGCCCACCAGTAATCGCGCACGAAATCCGACAGGGCGATGACCATCAGGGTGAAGGCGGGCAGGTCCGCGCCGAAGCTCGAGAACAGGGACTTGAACTGCGGAATGACGAACAGCAGGATGATGGTGGTCACGCCGATGGCCACCAGGATCACCGCCCCCGGATACCACAAGGCCTTCTTGATTTTGCCCTTGATGGACTCGGTCTTTTCCTTGTACGTGGCGATCTTGTCGAGAACGGTCTCGAGCACGCCCGCCTGCTCTCCGGCGCCCACCAGGTTGCAGTAGAGGTCATCGAAATAGCGCGGGTGCTTGCGCAAGGCTTCGGTCAGGGCCGTTCCGCTCTCCACGTCCGCCTTGATGGACAGAATGAGCTCCTGCATCGCCTGGTTCTCGTGACCGCGGCCGACGATGTCGAATGCTTGCACCAGCGGGACACCGGCGGACATCATGGTCGCGAGCTGGCGGCTGAATACGGCGATGTCGCCGCTGGTGATCTTCTTCTTGCCGCCCCCGAAGAGCGGTTGTGCCTTCTTTCTGACCTTGGTCGCGTTGACCCCCTGGCGTCGCAGATCCGCCCGCACGAACGCGATGTTCGCGGCCCGGGACTGGCCCTTGACGCGCGTTCCCCGGCGGTCCACGCCTTCCCAGGCGAAGAGGTAGGATTTCTCGGCTTTCGGCTTCTGGACAGCGGTCAGTGCCATATCGGCTAGTCCTTCGTCACTCGGTTGATTTCTTCTAGGCTCGTGATGCCCGCCTTGACCTTGCGCAGGCCGGATTGCCGCAGGTCGGAGACCCCCTCGCGCCGGGCCTGGTCAGCGAGCTGGATGGCGTTGCCGCCTTCCATGATTAGGCGCCCCATCTCCTCGGATACGGGCATCACTTGGTAGATGCCGATGCGTCCCCGGTAGCCTTGATTGCATCGGTCACAGCCGGTGGCGCCGTAGATGGTGATGCCCTCGTCGATATCCGCGGCGGTGAAACCCTCCTCCAGCAGCGCCTCGCGGGGGATTTGCTCCGTTCTTTTGCAATGTGGACACAGGCGACGGGTCAGGCGTTGCGCCATGATCAGGAGCACGGAGGACGCGATGTTGAAAGGGGGGACGCCCATGTTGGCCAGCCGCGTCAGGGTCTGCGGGGCGTCGTTCGTATGCAGGGTGGACAACACCAGGTGTCCCGTCTGCGCTGCTTTCACCGCGATCTCCGCCGTCTCCAGGTCGCGGATCTCGCCTACCATCACGATGTCCGGGTCCTGGCGCAGGAAGGACCGCAACGCAGCGGCGAAGGTGAGCCCGGTCTTCGGGTTCATGTTGACCTGATTGATTCCCGGGACCTGGATCTCGACGGGATCCTCGACGGTCGAGATGTTGACCTCCGGCTTGTTGAGCATGTCCAGCCCGGTATAGAGGGAGACCGTCTTGCCCGATCCGGTGGGGCCAGTCACCAGGATCATGCCGTAGGGCTTGCGGATCGCGTTCATGAACGCGGCTTTCTGCTCCTCCTCGAAACCGAGTTGCTCGACACCCATGAGCGCCGATCCGGAGTCGAGAATACGCAAGACGACCTTTTCCCCGTAGAGCGTGGGGAGCGTGTTGACGCGGAAGTCGATATCGCGGTTGCGGCTCAGCTTGAGCTTGATGCGCCCATCCTGGGGTATCCGCCGTTCGGCGATGTTCATCCGCGACATGACCTTGATCCGCGCGACCAGGCGAGCGGCCAAGTTGACCGGCGGGTTTGCGATCTCCCGCAGCATGCCGTCCTGGCGGAAGCGAATGCGGAAGAACTTCTCGTAGGGCTCGAAGTGCACGTCCGAGGCCCCGCCGCTGATGGCGTCCACCAGGATCTTGTTGACGTAACGGACGATTGGCGCTTCGTCGACGTTCAGCTCGTTGTCGTTCTGCTCGTCGTCGTCGCTCGCGATGTCGAGGTTGTCCAGGTCGGTATCCGTGATGTCCGACATGCCCGTGTCCTGGGACTCGATCGCGCGTTCGATGGTCGCCTTGAGCTTCGACTCCTCTACCAGAATGGCGTCCGTGGCCAGCCCGGTGTTGAAACGGATCTCGTCCAGGCCCTGGTGGTTGGTCGGGTCGGAAACGGCGAGGAACAGGCGGTTTCCGCGTCGAAAGATCGGCAACGCCCGGTGCTTGAGCACCAGCTTCTCGTCCACCAGGTTCACTGGAAGCTCCCGTGGGTCGACGGCGTCGAGGTCCAAGAGCGGGACCCCGAACTCGTCGGCGGCGGCGACCGCGATGCGCAGACTGTCGAGGATCTTGTTTTCGACCAGGAACTGGACGAAGGGCTGCCGATGCTTGAGTGCTTCCTGGTAGGCGGTCTGCACCTGTGTCTCCGTGACCAGCTGATCACGGACCAGTCGCCATGCGAGCCCGGACGGCTTGACTGCGGTTTGATTCGTCGCCATAGGGGTCGGCGTCACTCCAGATGCATTAGGCAGACACTATTCCAACTCTAAATGGTTTTCAAAGACTCTCTCAACTGTTCTCGACCTGATTGTGAGCTTTTGTGAACCCGGTACGGTTTTTTCGAAAACGGCGAACCGATTGTGTCGCGTCAGCGGTTGACTGAGAAGGCCAGCCGCACGTTGTTGGCAACCAACCCGTTGTCCTTCTGCTCGCTTTCGTTGAGGTAGAATTCCAAGATGGTCTCCCGGTTCATCAACATTTCCTCGGTCACCTCGTCCGCCACCTCGTTGGCGTGGCAAAAGACGCTGATGTAGGGTGATCCTTCTTCGCGCGGATCCGTGATCCAGACCGTGGGCGAGATGTGGTCCATGAAGCGCAGGAAGCCGTAACCCTTCTCGGGAAACCACTTGGTGCAGACCCCGCGAACGCAAGCTCCCGGCTTGCCCCACTCGTTCCTGGGCTCGTAGGAGACCGGCAGCAAATCCGGGACCATGAACCCGGAGAAGAAGGCATCGACCTCCTGCTGGAGTTGGCGCGAGACGTTCTTGAAGCCGATCAGCTCCACGCGGCAGCCTGTGTTCTGCAGCGCGGTGACCACTTGCAGGAAATCCCCGTCGCCCGTGACCAGCAAGACCTGATCCAGCTTGCCCGCCTGCAGCATGGCGTCCACGGCCATATCCAGATCGGCGTTGGCTTTGGTGGTAACGTTGCCGTGCTCATCGGTGTACCGGCGGACGTGCTTGACGGTGATCTTCCATCCGAAGTCCCGGACCATTTGCTGATAGGCGCGGGACTTCTTGGCGTATTCCTGATCCTCCCGGGCGCGCTCGACGTCGAATGCCAGGTAGGTATTGAGTCGCTGCAGAATTCCGCCTTCCCGGGCGGCGAACCGGCGCAGGATGTCGTATCGCATCTGGTATCCGCCGTTGTAGCGCACGTTTTCGGCATCGACGAACACACCGACTCGCATGTTGGAATTCAACTGCAACCTCACTTCATGGACGACTAGAGAGACGCTGCTTATTGGCCATCCTGGCCAAGATCAGCACGCCACCCCAGAAGCTGGGTTCTTGGGCGGCTTTATTCTCAATCGCTTACGCGCTTGAAAATGGCGTCACATCCCGGTGTCGCGTGGGGCGCTGAATTGATCAGCGGTTTCCTTGGCCGGCACTCGCGGCCGGCATAGACGGGAACCGCGCAAAAACAGACGCTCTGCTGGCCTGCAGGGGTCCGTCCCCACAGCCCGTAACCAAGCCCGCTCGGGAGCTGCCGGGGCAGCGAAGGCAGACCCGCCCATGCCGATCCCGTCAAGGGAGTTCCCGAGCGCCGGACCCGACAAGACGATCGGCTGCCAGTGGCAGGGACGAGCCCTCATGCAACTCCCGCGGTGATCCGGCTCACGCCGCGAGAGTCGTTGACATCCAACCGGCATGCCCTGACCAGAACGGGTGAGATCGAAGCCGCGGCTGATCCGGTCTCCCGGACTCCGGCCGCGGCCTCGGGTGCTTACTTGTTGGCTCGGTTGTCGATCAGGTCGTTGACCACGGTTGGATCGGCCAGGGTGGAAATGTCGCCCAAGGTATCGACCTCATTGGCCGCGATCTTGCGCAGGATTCGACGCATGATCTTGCCGGACCGGGTCTTGGGCAGGCCCGGTGCCCACTGGATGACATCCACCGTCGCGATCGGTCCGATCTCCCCGCGCACCAGGGCCACCAACTCCTTCTTGAGCTCATCGGTCGGCTCCACTCCGGCCATCGGGGTCACGTAGGCATAGATGCCTTGTCCCTTGATGTCATGGGGATAGCCAACCACCGCCGCCTCGGCAACGTGCGGGTGCAGTACCAGTGCGGACTCGATTTCGGCGGTACCCAGGCGGTGGCCCGAGACGTTGAGCACGTCGTCGATGCGTCCGGTGATCCAGTAGTAGCCATCCTCGTCTCTTCGCGCCCCGTCGCCGGTGAAATAGTGGCCGGGGTACTGCTTGAAATAGGTGTCGACGAAGCGCTGATGGTCGCCGTAAACGGTGCGCATCATCGCCGGCCACGGCTGGGTGATGACCAGTGCGCCCTCGCACGCTCCCTCGAGAACGTGGCCGTCGGTCGCGTCCACGATGGCGGGCATCACGCCGAAGAAGGGGCGGCTGGCGGAGCCGGGCTTGAGCGCCGTGGCGCCGGGAAGCGGTGTGATCAGATGGCCGCCGGTCTCGGTTTGCCACCAGGTGTCTACGATCGGGCAGCGCTCGTCGCCAACCACCCGGTGATACCACTCCCAGGCCTCCGGGTTGATCGGCTCGCCCACGGACCCGAGGATGCGCAGGCTCTTGCGCGAGGTCTTCTTGACCGGCTCCTCGCCGGCGCGCATCAGGGCGCGGATGGCCGTGGGCGCGGTGTAGAAAATGTTGACCTGGTGCTTGTCGACAACCTGCCAGAAGCGCGAGACGTCCGGGTAATTCGGGATTCCCTCGAACATCAGAGAGATGGCGCCGTTGGCCAGCGGTCCGTAGACGATGTAGGTGTGCCCGGTCACCCAGCCCACATCGGCGGTGCACCAGTAGATCTCGCCCTCCTGATAGTCGAAGGCGTACTTGTGGGTCATGGCCGCGAAGACCAGATAGCCGCCGGTGGTATGCAGCACGCCCTTGGGCTTACCCGTTGAGCCGGAGGTGTAGAGGATGAACAGCGGGTCCTCCGCGTCCATCTCCTCGGGCGCGCACTCCGCGGAGGCGCCGGCCATGGCCTCGTCGTACCAGACGTCGCGGCCCTCGGTCCACGCGACGTTGCCGCCGGTGCGCCGGACCACCAGAACGGTGCTCACGTTCGGGCACTCGGTTAGAGCGGTGTCCGCGTTCTTCTTCAACGGCACCTGACGGCCGCCGCGGACGCTCTCGTCGGAGGTGATCAGGGTCTGGCAGTCCGAATCGAGGATGCGGTCGCGCAGCGAATCCGGCGAGAAGCCGCCGAAGACGATCGAGTGCACGGCCCCGATGCGGGTGCAGGCGAGCATCGCCACCGCGGCCTCAGGGATCATGGGCAGGTAAATGCAGACCCGGTCGCCCTTCTTGACCCCGCGCGACTTGAGCACGTTGGCGAGCTTGCAGACCTCCGCGTGCAGCTCGCGGTAGGTGATCTTGCGGTCTTCCTCCGGATTGTCCCCTTCCCAGATGATGGCGACCTGATCGCCACGGGTCTCCAACTGGCGGTCGAGGCAGTTGTAGGAGACGTTGAGTTTCCCGCCGTCGAACCATCTGATGTGGAGGTCGTCGGCGCCGAAGCTGTAGTCCCTCACCTTGTCCCATTTCTTGGTCCAGGTGACGAACTTTTCGGCCTGCTCAGCCCAGAAGCCATCGGGGTCGTCCACCGAGCGTTTGTACATGGTGTCGTACTGCTCGGCGGTGATGTGTGCCTTGGCCGCGATCTCGGCCGGAACGTCATAGGTCTTGATCTCCGACATGGAGTCTTCTCCTCAGTCAGGTGGTTGATGATCCCCAGCGCTGCAACGGGGGTTATGTTTCGAACTGATGACGCGTGGCGGTTGCCGATCGACTCGATCCGATCGGCAAACCGATTTGGGGCGAACCCTTCTTATCCTGCTGTACCGACATCGTGCCCTTCGCGGCGAGGTTGTTGCGGCGTTCAAGGCTGGTGCTGGCTCGTTCCGCGTCCTATGGCCCGTGTCGCGGGTGGGAGCGGCCCCTGCGCCTTGGTCATGTGCGACCGGTCTTTGCGTGCAGTCGACGTGTCGCCCGCCGAGCGCCTCATCGGAATAAACCCCAAGTCTAAACGCTGCATCCCAGGTTCGCTACCTGCCACGCCTTGGCAAAGTCCCGAACCTCGCCGTCCGCTGTACGGTGCGGTGCTCAGGCACACAGGAACTCGCGCAACCGGGCCCCGCGCCGGCCTTCCATGTACACGGCTTGCGCGAGAAACAGCTCGGCGGCCGCCAGCGCGTCGCTCAACGCATTGTGCGCCCCGTAGCGCGGGAGGTTGTAGCGCTCCCCCAGGGAATGCAGGCGCAGGTCCGAACCCTTGAAGGCAATGTGGCGCCGCTCGAAGGTTCGCCGCGCCAGGGCCTGGGTATCCACGATTGGCGCGACCAGCCCGCCGCCGAACTCGCGCCGGCAGGCCGCATTGATGAAGCCTCGCTCGACCGCGGCGTGATGGGCGATCATGACCTTGCCAGCGAGGTGCTCCAACAAGTCGGCGAGCACTGTCGTCAGCGATTCGCCACCTGCTGCCTGGTCGTCGGTGATTTGATGGATGACCGCGCTTTGCTCGGGGATCGCGAAGGCGGTATGCACCAGCCGATGGCTTGCGGTGGAGAGGTCGATGCGGTTTCCCCGCAGGAGCACGTAGCCCACGCTCAATATCTGATCCCGCTTAGGATCGAGCCCCGTTGTCTCGAGATCGATGGCGAGATAGTCCACCTGCCGATAATCGCTGGATGGATTCGGGAATGCGACGGCGAGATAGTCCCGCAGCGGCCCCGGATCGGCGCGGCGCAGCTGCAAGCGCCGGCGCAGGTCCGTGATAAACGGCCCGATCTGCATCTCAGGCGAAGCGTCCCGCCTGGTAGCGCTGTCCCAGCGACTCCTGCATGGTGTTGATCAGGGAAAAGGCGTCTTTGAGATGACCCTGCTCCAGGCGCGAAAGCTCATCCGGGGACAGGTAATTGTCCGCTTTCTCGCCACGGCGGAGCTGATTCGCCTGGTGGCGCATGCGCAGCGTGCCGATGAACTCGAGCGCGTCGATCAGGTTGGCGGCGCCGTCGCGGCTAACGGCCTGGACCCTGGGGCCCGCCTCGAGGCGCTCGATGGTATTGATTGCGGGGATTCCCGCCGACAATGCGTAGACCCGTGCAAGGTCGACGATCGGCACCGTGCCACGGCGCTTGAGGTCGAGGGTGTGGTCGTGGTCGCCGCCGCTGATGAGCACGAAGTTACGGAAGAAACCGAGCGGTGGCCGGTGCTTGAGGGCATTCGACGCCATGTAGGCGATGAAGATCCGGTTTGAGCGGCTGTGCTCGAGGATGTGCTCGTGCAGTTCCTCGAACATGCCCTCCGGATCGTGCAGCGGGCGCAGATCGAAGAACACGCTGGCGAGCATCAGGGCCATCGGCTCGGGCCGTTCGATCCAGGTGGTGAAGTACTTGCGCCAAATGCGCAGCGGCTGGCGCCATTTCGGGTTGGAGGCCATGACCTCGCCCGGGCAGTAGTAATAGCCGCAGGCGTTGAGGCCGTCGTTGACGATCTTGGCCAGGGCGGCGAAGTAGTCGTCGTCGCCTGGTTTCATGTGATCGGCGATCATCAGGGCGTTGTCCTGATCCGAGTGCGACGACTGCTCGCGCCGCGCCTGCGAGCCGCCCGCCATCCAGGTGTAGGGGACCGGCGGGGGGCCGAGCTCCGATTCCGCCAGGGCGAGCAGGCGCACCGTGATGGCGTCCGTGACAGCGCTTACCGCTTGACCTACCTGGTCCGCGGTTGCCCCGCTGGTGACCAGGTGGACCTGTAGCTCCGGTACCTTGCTGCTGATCTGGACCAGGGTGTCGAGGTCCCGCGCCTTGTCGATGTCGCCTACCATGTAGACCGAGCTGGCGCTCTGGAAGCGAACCAGATCGGAGGTGGAGATCACGCCGACGACGCTGTCCTCATCCAGCACGGGCAGGTGATGCACATTGAGCCGCGACATGGTGATCAGCGCCTCGAAGCCCAGCGTGTCGACGTTGGTCGTGTGCAGGTTCTCGCTCATGATGCTGCGCACGGGATCGTCGAAGGAGCGGCCGGCGACGATGCAGCGGCTGCGCAGGTCACGGTCCGTGACCATGCCCACGAGGCGATCACCATCGGTGATGACCAGGGATGAGACGCGCGCCTCGGTCATCACCCGCGCTGCCTCCCGGATGCTGGTTTCGGGGCTCGCGCTCACCAGCGAGCGACCGAGCAGGTCTGCGACCTGCACCGTCATCAGGTTGGCGCCGGTGGGGGGCTCCGCCTTGATCACGTCCAAGGCCTTGCGCAGGCGTTCTGCGATCGAGTGATCGAAGTGGTCCGCGAAGTCCGCGTGCTCGCTGCGCAGCCGGTCCAGCTCGGAGCAGGGCATCAGGTAGGCCAGGGTGTCCTCGGCGGTCGATCCGACGAACTGGGCGGAGGGGTCGTCGGGCCTGCAGTGCATGACGCACAAATCGCCCTCTGCGAGCTTGCTCACCAGCTCGCCGCGATCGTCGCGCAGCTCGATCGCCCCGCGCCGCACGAGATAGAGGTAGGGCTGGTCTGCATCCCTCGGCGGTACGGGGGTGCCGCGCCGGAAGTAGCGCACGGACAAGCGCTTGGGCAGGTGCTCCAGGACGTCCTCCGGCAGCAGGTCGAAGGGGTGGTGGGTGGCGAGAAAATCGCGGATTTCGACAAGCTCCACGTCCATCTGTCTGGTTCCCGAGTATCGGCACAGCCGATTACGATACACCAAGGGCGGGTCAGGCGCAGCGCGGTGCCTTGCGCGTGGTGTGGGAGGTTGGTCCGTCCGCCGCTTGCTCCCGAACGTCAACTCCGGGACTCGGCCGACATGAGGGCGCCGAGAAAACGCAAGGCGACCGTGCGGGCCAAGAATGGCCCAGCCTAGGCTTCAGATATGGGGGGAACGCGCCCGCCCCTTGCGGGGCGGGGCGAGTTGGTCTCAGCAGGCGTGGCAGTAGTAGTCGGGAAGACCCGCGATGCGGCAGGCCTGTTTGCACCCGCCACCGGGGAACAGGGCCTCGAGGGTCTTGCGGGTGCAGGGCGCGTTCATCGTCAGGCGCTCGCCGATGCGCTTGACCACGATGCGCGGCGACGGCGGGTGCTCGAGCTCGCCGTAGTATTCCCGCAGGAAACCGATCACCGCCCAGTGGCATTCGCTGAGGGTGAGCCCTTCCTCCGCCGCGATCGCCTGAGCAATGTCCTTGTCCCACGCGTCGAAGTCAACGAGGTAACCCTTGTGGTTGACTTCCAACTCGCGGCCGGCAATCTGCATTGCTGACATGATGTTTTAACTCCTCCATCCCGCGAGGGACGGTGATTGAGGTTGCATTTTGGTGGTTCGTTGTCTGCTCTTCCCTGAACACTTCTTCTGTCCTCGCCTCCCGGCATGCCGCAGACGCACACACCGGGAAAAGCAAGTTGTCAATGCAATATATCGCAGGCGAGCCCGCAGAGGGCTGCTTTTTCGCGATTCAGATCAACCGATTCGCGATCTCACAACTTCCGGGCCACTCGACCTAGCGTCCGGCAACAGCCTTGAGCTCCAGGCGCTTGGCGTGAAGCGTGGGCTCGGTGTAGCCGTTCGGCACCTCCCGACCCTTGAAAATCAGGTCGCAGGCCGCCTCGAAGGCAATGCCGTCGAACCCCGGAGCCATTGGCCGATACAGCGGGTCGCCGGCGTTCTGGCCATCGACCACCTCCGCCATGCGTTTGAGCGTGGCGATCACCTGGTCTCTGGTCACGATACCGTGACGCAGCCAGTTGGCGACGTGCTGGCTCGAGATGCGTAAGGTCGCGCGGTCCTCCATCAGGCCGATGTTCTTGATGTCCGGCACCTTCGAGCAGCCCACGCCCTGATCGATCCAGCGCACGACATATCCGAGGATGCCCTGGCAGTTGTTGTCGAGTTCCTGCTGGATCTCCTCGGCTGTCCAGTTCGGGTTCTCCGCGACCGGGACGGTGAGAATCGTGTCCAGCTTGGCGCGCGGCCCGCCCGCTGCAATCTCGGCCTGACGGTCTGCGACGCTGATTTCATGGTAGTGCATGGCGTGCAAAGTGGCGGCAGTGGGGGAGGGGACCCAGGCGCAGTTGGCTCCGGCCTTGGGATGCCCCTGCTTGGTCTCAACCATGGCGCGCATCTCCTCTGGCATGGTCCACATGCCCTTGCCGATCTGCGCGTGGCCGCGCAGCCCGCAGGCCAGACCGACGTCGACGTTCCAGTCCTCGTAGGCGAGCAGCCAAGGGGCGGTTTTCATGTCCGCCTTGCGCAGCATGGGGCCGGCCTCCATCGCGGTGTGCATCTCGTCGCCGGTACGGTCGAGGAAGCCGGTGTTGATGAAGATCACCCGCTCACTCGCGGCGCGGATGCACTCTTTGAGATTGACCGTGGTACGCCGCTCCTCGTCCATGATGCCGATCTTGAGGGTGTTGCGGGCCAGGCTCAGGGCTTCCTCGATGCGGCCGAACAGCTCGGCGGCGAAGGCTACCTCCTCCGGGCCGTGCATCTTTGGCTTGACGATGTAAACGCTGCCAGCACGCGAGTTGCGGTAGCGCCCCGAGCCCTTGAGGTCCTGCATCGCCGCGAGCGCCGTAACCATGCCGTCGAGCATGCCCTCGAAGATCTCTTCTCCATCCGCGGTGAGCACGGCGTCCGTGGTCATCAGGTGCCCCACGTTTCGCACCAGCATCAGGCTGCGGCCGGGCAGGACCAGCTCGGAGCCGTCCGGCGCGGTATAGAGGCGGTCCGGCTCCAGGGCGCGGTCGATCATGTGCCCGCCCTTGGAGAAGCTGGCCGTGAGATCGCCGCGCATGAGGCCTAGCCAGTTGCGGTAGACCACGACCTTGTCCTCGGCGTCCACCGCGGCCACCGAATCCTCGCAGTCCTGAATGGTCGTGACGGCGGATTCCAGCACGACGTCCTTCACACCCGCGGCGCTCGCCTTCCCGATTGGGTGCTCCGGGTCGATCTGTAGCTCGATGTGCAGTCCGTTGTGCGCCAGGAGCAGGGTGCTGAGGCGTCCGTTCTCCATCCGATATCCGGCAAAGGCGCTTGGCTGACGCAGGCCCGTCTCGCCGGCGCCGGTGATGGTTGCGACGAGCTGGCCGTTTTCGACCCGGTAGGAGGTCGCCTCCCCGTGCTTGCCCTGCGCCAAGGGAATCGTCCGGTCGAGAAAGTCGCTCGCGTATGCGATCACCTTGGCCCCACGCGTGGGGTTGTACTTGCTGCCCCGCTCCGCACCCCCTTCATCCGGGATGACGTCGGTGCCGTAGAGTGCGTCGTAGAGGCTGCCCCAGCGGGCGTTGGCGGCGTTCAGCGCATAACGGGCGTTGTTCACCGGCACGACCAGCTGCGGGCCCGCGATATGAGCGATCTCCGGGTCGACGTTCTGGGTGGTCGCGGAGAAGTCGCCGCCCTCTGGTGCCAGATAACCGATTTCCGCGAGGAAAGCCTTGTAGGCTGGCAGATCGCGGATCGGGCCGGGGTTGCGGCGGTGCCAGTCGTCCATGTGCGCCTGCAACGAGTCGCGTTTGGCGAGGAGCTCCCGGTTGCGCGGCGTAAGGTCGGAGACGATGCCGGCGAGTTTCGACCAGAAGTCCTGGGGCTCGACGCCAGTTCCCGGCGCGATCTCGTTGTTCACAAGCTCGAAAAGGGGTGTGGCCACGAGGAGGCCGCCTGCTTGGGTGCGTTCTGTCATCTCGCCGTCCGTCTTGCTCAAGTGGTGGTGCCGGCGCAAAGCGGCGGCGTTTCGTGCGCCGTATCCCTAATTCCTGCACTCGGGAAAAGGAATGGGACCGAGGCGTCACCCCTATACAGGTAGGCTAGGCGCGTTCCGATAGCAATATTAAAAATATAAATTCGTTAAACTTATTCGATTGTTATTTGAAATAGAAACGTGTTCCGCCGGGCGCGGCGAAGGCGGGGCCCCGAACGGGCCGGGGGTGCGCGCACGGCTACCCCTACGGGGATCCCGGATCGCGCCGGGTGCTTCCCCCGCTCGCCGACCGTTCGGCCGCTTCCAATGCCCTCGTCGCCCAGACGCGCAGTTCCCCCGGGTCCTCCAGCGCCTCCGCTGGAAGAGGGTAATAGCCCATGGTCAGCGTCTTCCCCTGCTTGGAGCGGTAACGGAAGGGCGGCAAGCCGCGTGCCTCGTAGTCAGCGCGCGTGACATCGTCCACCTTCAGGTAGAGGGTGTCGTCGACCAGGATGGCGAAGAACAAGTCCCCGGAGTAGACCCCTGCGCCGCCGAACATGCGGCTGATCCGCAGCGGCTCGAAGTCGGCGAGCAAGTCGCGGACGAAGTCGATGTAGCCTGCACTCACCGGCATGGTCCCCTCCCGCGCCAAACAGGGCTTGACGACGAAGAATTTTGCCCTAAATTACTGGCACTCGCTCTAGGTGAGTGCTAACAAAGATTCAACGTCCTGGCTCGCACTAGCCAGTTCTGGGAGACAGCAACGCATGAATATCCGTCCTTTGCATGATCGAGTCGTGGTCCGCCGCATGGAGGAGGAGCGCACCTCCCCGGGTGGTATTGTCATTCCGGATTCGGCCGCCGAAAAGCCGATCCAGGGTGAGGTGATCGCCGTCGGCAACGGCAAGATTCTGGAGAACGGCGAGATCCGGCCCCTGGATGTCAAAGTGGGCGATCGGGTGTTGTTTGGCAAGTATTCGGGAACCGAAGTGAAGGTATCCGGCAAGGAGGTCCTCGTGCTGCGCGAGGACGACATCATGGGCGTCATCGAGTAGCAGGCGCCGCAGGTCTGCCTTAAGGCTTCCCAATCTGATCTAACTGTATTGAGGTGACACGACAATGACTGCGAAACAGATTCAATTCGGCGACGACGCCCGCGCCCGCATCCTGCACGGCGTCAACATCCTGGCCAACGCCGTGAAGGTGACCCTCGGTCCCAAGGGCCGCAACGTGGTGCTGGAGA
>CAYNBI010000035.1:0-28133 GCA_964395315.1 uncultured Chromatiaceae bacterium
CCCAGGGCCTCCTGATCGGACAGGTCGTCGACCTTGAACACGACCCCGTCGATGTCGTATTCGAGCGCGTTCCGGCGCAGCGCGATCTCCCGGTGGTAGTCGATACACGCCTCCACACCCTGCAGGACCCTCAGCTCCGGCGAGACGGGCAGCCCCCAGTCGCGGAACCGGCGCAGACTCGCGCTCTGGGTTGGCGCGAGCGCCGCACCCACCGCGGCACCGAAACCGTAGCAATACAGGGCGAGCGGGCGTTTCGCCGTGATGCGCGGATCGAGCTGGCGCAGGCTGCCAGCCGCCGCATTGCGCGGGTTGGCGAAGGTCTTCCCCCCTTCGGCGCGCGCCCCGGCGTTGATCGCCTCGAAACCAGCGGTGGGCAGGAAGACCTCCCCCCGGACCTCCAGCAGCGCGGGCCAGCCTTCCCCCCGCAGCCGCAGGGGCACGGAGCGGATGGTGCGTACCTGGGCGGTGACGTCCTCTCCCCGCCGGCCGTCACCCCGGGTCGCGGCCTGTTTCAGAACCCCGGCTTCGTAGGTCAGGCTGACGGCGAGCCCGTCGAGCTTGGGCTCGGCGACGTAGGTGATCTCCTCCCGCCCGAGACGCTCCCGCACCCGACGGTCGAAGGCCCGCAGCTCCGCCTCGTCGAGGGCATTCTCCAGGGAGAGCATGGGCACCCGGTGCTCGACCTCCGCGAAGGCGGCGAGGGGCTCGGCGCCAACCCGTTGGGTCGGGGACTCGGCGGTGACCAGCTGCGGGAATCGCTGCTCCAGGTCCTGGAGCTCGCGCATCAGGCGGTCGTACTCGGCATCCGGGATCGCCGGATCATCGAGGACGTAGTAGCGGTAGTTGTGGTGGTCGATCTCCCGGCGCAACTCCTCGGCGCGGACCGCCGCCTGGTCGATCTCGCTCACACCGTCTCCGAGCCCGACAATCTGGCGCCGACGAACGCCATCACGCGCTCGCGCAGCCGCCGCTCCGCCTCACGGGTGAGGGGGCGTCGGCCCTCGTCGAGCACGTCACCCCCGAGCTCCACGGACAGGCTGTGCGCGGCGCCGAGCATCTCCTCCATCCTGCCCGGGTCATCCGGGGTACCGTCGAGCTGCGCGAACAGGATCACGCCCGGTGACTCGAACTCCGCCATCGCCCCGAACGGGAAGGTTCCGGGCTTGACCATGTTGGCCATGCTGAACAGGGTCTGGCGATGGTCGTCTTCCCCCAGGGTGCAGTGGAAGATGTCCATCTCCCCTGGCTCGAGACCGCAGCGCTCGGCGGCATGCACCAGCGCGGCGCCATCGAAGAGCTCCCTTCGCGCGGCGATATGGAGTGTGAGAATTAGCGGACCCGGCGGGAACTTAGGCGGGGGCGCTACGGGGGGCTCCGGCGGGGGCTTGAGATCGAACGCGGGCTGCTCCGGATCATGTGGCAGCTCGAGTTGGACTGGCTCCTTCCGCGCGGCCCGCGACAGGCGATCTTCCTCATCGCCCTCCCAAGGACCCAGCCTGGGCTCACGCTCGTCCTCGTCCAGGTCCGGAGCATCGAACAGATCGTCGTCCTGTTCCGGACGGTTGCGGCGACGCTCCCAGAAGTACAGCCCGGCGATCGCCAGGGCCCCGACGACGGCAAGGATGATGCGCAGTGTAGTGGCGTCCATTCGCAGCTCTTTGGTTGATGCGGGGGGACAGTGTTTGGGGCGTGAGTATAACCCTGGTCCCAACACGAATCGAAAGAGAGACGCCGGACGGGCTAGCCCCCCCTGGCTACGGCCCCCGTCCGGGACTCAGGAGACGGCCGCAAGCCGCGCCGCCTCGTCGACGTCGACCGACACCAGGCGCGACACGCCGGGCTCGTGCATGGTCACGCCCATGAGGTGGTCGGCGATCTCCATGGTGACCTTGTTGTGGGTGATGAAAATGAACTGCACCTGATCGGACATCGAGCGCACCAGCTCGCAGAAACGGCTCACGTTGGCGTCGTCCAGGGGTGCGTCCACCTCGTCGAGCATGCAGAAGGGGGCCGGGTTGAGCTGGAAGATGGCGAACACCAGGGCGACCGCGGTCAGCGCCTTCTCGCCGCCCGAGAGCAGATGAATGCTCGAGTTGCGCTTGCCGGGCGGGCGCGCCATCACGGACACGCCGGTCTCCAGCAGGTCTTCCCCGGTCAGCTCCAGATAGGCATGCCCCCCGCCGAACAGGCGCGGGAAGAGCTGTTGCAGGCCGTGGTTGACCTGATCGTAGGTCTCCTTGAATCGGCTGCGGGTCTCCCGGTCGATGCGGCGGATGACCTGCTCCAACGTTTCCAGGGAACGCGAGATGTCGTCGTGCTGGGCGTCCAGGTATCGCTTGCGCTCGGACTGCTCATGGAACTCGTCGATGGCCGCCAGGTTGATGTTGCCCAGGCGCTGGATGCGCACCGCCACCTTATCCAGCCGCTCCCGCCAGACCGACTCATCGGCTCCCTCATCGAGCTCGGCGAGCACGGCGCTCGGGCTTACCTCCTCCTCGGCGAGTTGCTCCTCCAGGGTACGGCGGCGAACCAGGCTCTCCTGGCGGGCGAGCCGATCACCGTCCATGGCCGTCCGCCGCTCGCGGATATCCTCCTCCACCCGGTGCCGCTCCCGATCGAGCTCGCGCACACCACCGTCCAGCTCCTCCATGGCGCCGCGAGCACCAGACAGATCCTGCTCCGCCCGCAGCCGCAGCGAGAGCTGCTCCTCGAGCTCGGCCTGCTGCTCGGCCAGGGGCTCGCGCGATGCCTCGAGGGCCTTACGCAGCTCCGCCACCCGCTCCAGCAGCTGCTCGCGCTGTTCCCTCGCGCGTTCCAGATTGGCCGCGACCGCCTCGCGGGTGGCGCGGCGCGACCCGATGTCGACCCGCAGGCGGTTGGCCTTCTCACGCCATTCCCTTTCAGCCTCGCGCGAGGCGGAGAGCTCGCCGCGCAGTGTGTCGCGCCGGGCGGTCAGGAGCTCGCGGCGTTCCGCGAGTGCCTCGATCTCTTCCAGGGCACCGTGCAGGCGCTCGCGGGCGTCTCCCGATTCCTCCTGGGCCGCCGCGAGCCTTTGATCGAGCTCCGCACGCTCCCGGTGCAGCGCCTCCCGACGCTCCCTCTGATGCTCCAGACGGGTGCGTCGGCCGGTGAGTTCGGCCCGGACACCGGCGAGCGACTTAGCGACCGCGCCGGCCTCGGCCTGGTTCCTTTCGCGCTCGGCCTCCAGCTCCAGCCGCTGCCGGCGCCGCTCATCCTGCTCGACGGCAAGGCGCTCCACGCTTGCCTCCAGACCCGTGATCTCCCGCTCCAGGCCCTTAAGCTCCTCGCCGCGGGAGAGCACACCGCCGAGGGCCGCGTCCTTTTCCGGGGTACGCAGCCAGTTCTGCCCCACCAGCGTTCCGCTGCGGGTCACCAGCACCTCGCCCGGCGCCAGGCTTCCGCGCTTGCCGAGGGCGGACGCGAGATCGTCCGCGGTGCGCGCCGCGCCGAGCATGGCGTGCAGCGGCCATGGGCAGCGCACGTGCTCCAGCAGGCTTCCGCTGCCGAGCGGCGTCGGATCGGCGACCGCAGCCGTATCGAGCAGGACCAGCCCGCCATCGGCCTCTGCCGCCGCCGGCCCCAGGCGATCGAGTCCATCGGCGCAAACCGCCCGCAGGCCCGCACCCAGGACCGCCTCCACCGCCGGCTCCCACCCCGGGGTGACCTCGACGTGGTCCGCCAGACGAGGAGCGGACCCGAGACCCTGGCCGCTCAGCCACTCCGCCACCGCGTGGCCGGCGTCCTGCAAGGCCGCCTCCTGCAGCGCGATCAGGGAGGACTGCCGCCCGCGGGCGGACTGCAGCTCGGTGCGCGCCTGGTTCAGGCGCTCTCCCGCGGACTGCCGTTCCCGCTCGTGCTCGCCGAGCGCGGTCGTGACCTGTTCCCGGATACCTTCCAGGTGCGATATCCCTTGCTCCAGCTCCGCCTCGCGCTCGGTCAGCTCCGCGATCTGGGCCTCGAGATGGGCCGTGTCGAGCCGCCCCAGTTCGTCGTCCAGACGCGCCAGGCGCGCCCGGTCCTGGCCGACGCGCTGTTCGAGATGGTTGATGCGGGCGCGTTCCAGCTGGGCCTGCTGAGCCGGGGCGGCGGCCATGCGATTGAAGTCGTCCCACTGCGCCTCCCAGTCCTTCAGCGCCTGTTCCGCCGCACCGAAGCGTTCCGCCGCCGCATCCAGTGTCTGCTCGACGGTGGCAAGCTCCGGCTCGTCACGGGCGAGGGCGATATCCAACTCGGACAGGGTCTGTTCATCACGAGACAGGTGGGCCTGGGTTCCGCCCATCTCCCGGTCCAGACGGGCAAGGTCCGCTTCGCGCCGGGCATTGGTCTCCCTGGCGAACTGGATGGCCTGCTCGATGCGGGCGATCTCCGCGCCTACCGCGTAGTAGCGGCCCTGCACCAGATTGAAGTGGTCGGACGCGGCGACATAGGCGTCCCGCTTGGATTCGATATCGGCCTCCAGCCGCCGCTGCCGGGCCACGGCCGCCTCCAGTTCGACCTCCCGGGAACGCAACGACTCGTCACGGTGCGCGATCTCGGTGTCCAGCGACCGCCAGCGCAACGCCTTGAGCTCGGCGTCGAGCCGGCGCTCTTCGTCCTTCAGGCGCTTGTAACGCTCCGCGGTGGCGGCCTGGCGTTCCAGATGCAGCAGCTGCTTTGCGACCTCGTCACGCAGGTCGTCGAGGCGGTCGAGGTTGTCGCGGGTGTGGCGGATACGGTTCTCGGTCTCGCGCCGGCGCTCCTTGTACTTGGAGATCCCTGCGGCCTCCTCGAGAAACAGCCGGAGATCCTCCGGCCGGGCTTCGATGAGGCGCGAGATCATGCCCTGCTCGATGATGGCGTAGCTGCGCGGACCCAGTCCGGTGCCGAGGAACAGGTCCTGGATGTCGCGGCGGCGGCAACGGGCGCCGTTCAGAAAGTAGCTGGATTGACCGTCGCGGGAGACCTGGCGCTTGACCGAGATCTGGCTGAACTTGGCGTACTCGCCACCCGCGCCGCCGTCGCTGTTGTCGAACACCAGCTCGATGCCGGCGGTGCCCACGGGCTTGCGGCTGGTGGAGCCGTTGAAGATCACGTCGGCCATCGACTCGCCGCGGAGCATCTTGGCCGAGCTCTCGCCCATGACCCAGCGCACCGCGTCGATCACGTTGGACTTGCCGCACCCGTTGGGTCCGACGATCCCCGCCAGATTGCTCGGGAAGAGCACGGTCGTCGGGTCCACGAACGACTTGAAACCGGCAAGCTTGATCTTCTCCAACCTCATCGGCGAAAGATACCGGAGGAACGCCCGAGGGCCAAGTGCGCGGCGTCGACTCGGCCGCGGTGAAAAACGACGCCGAGAGTCCATGCCCTAGGCCCAGCAAGCGCCCCCGCAGCCACGGGCGTCTGTTAGACTCTCGCCCTCTCGGCGCCGCGGGGAGCGGCGCGATCGCGGATGACCGAGGAAACCAACATGCCCAGCCAACCGAGCAAAGCGCTAGAGACCTTCCCCAATCCAGCCCCCGAGCGGGATTACACCATCCGCGTCCGGGTGCCGGAGTTCACCTGTCTCTGCCCCAAGACCGGGCAGCCGGATTTCGCCGAGTTGACCCTGGAGTACGTACCCGAGGCCCTCTGCGTGGAGCTCAAGTCGCTGAAATTGTACGTCTGGTCCTTCCGCGACGAAGGCGCCTTCCACGAGGCGGTGACCAACCGCATGCTCGCGGACCTGGTCGCCGCGACGCAACCCAGGTTCATGCGCCTGACCGCGGACTTCAACGTGCGGGGGGGCATCTACACCACGGTTGTCGCCGAGCATCGGGCGAAGGGATGGGAGACGCCGCAGCCCGTTGCCCTGCCTTGAGCCCGCGCGCCGGGGAGCGCTGCTACATCGGCGTGGACATCGGCACCTCTGGCTGCCGGGCGATCGCCGTCACCCGCGATCAGCGCATCGTCGCCGACGCCCGCAGTGAGATCCCAGCGCCGGAACAGAATGGATCAGGTGGTGTCGAGCAGGCGCCGGAGATCTGGTGGCGAGCGGTCGTGAGCGCGCTACGGGCGCTAGCCGGATCACTCGCGGGGCATGTACCGGCGGCCCTGTGCGTCGACGGCACCTCGTCCACCCTGCTGTTGTGCGGGACGGACGGCACACCCCTGTCGCCGGCCCTGATGTACAACGATGGCCGCAGCCGCGAGGAGGCGGAACGCATCGCGGCGATCGCACCTGCGGCGAGCGCGGCGCGGGGACCGGGCTCCAGCCTCGCCAAGCTCCTGCGCCTCAAGCGACTCCTGCATCCCCAAGGGGAAACCATCGCCTTGCATCAGTCCGACTGGATCACGGGCAGGCTCACCAGCCGTTACGGCGTCAGCGACTGGAACAATTGCCTGAAGCTGGGTTACGACCCGCGGCTGGAGCTCTGGCCGGACTGGATCGCCCGATTGGATCTGGATCCGGTGGCGCTGCCGCGAGTGGTCGCCCCCGGCTCGCTCGTCGGCCAACTCAGCGCCGAGGCGGCGGACGCGACCGGGCTCCCGGCGGGCTTGGAGGTGATGGCCGGCACCACCGACAGCACCGCCGCCGCGATCGCCGCCGGCGCGAGGCAGATCGGGGAGGCCGTCACCAGCCTCGGCAGCACTCTGGTGGCGAAGGTCCTCGCACCCGCGGCCATCAACGTCCCCGAGTACGGCGTCTACAGCCACCGTTACGGCGATTGGTGGTTGGTGGGCGGAGCCTCCAACAGCGGTGGCGCGGTGCTCCGCACGCTGTTCAGCGATGAGCGGATACGGCAACTGACGGCCAGCCTGCAACCGGATCGGCCCACCGGACTCGACTACTACCCCCTGCCCGGGCCCGGCGAGCGCTTCCCCATCAACGATCCGGACCTGCCGCCGCGCCTGGAGCCGAGGCCGGCGAGCGACCGCCTGTTCTTCCAAGGCATTCTGGAGGGCATCGCCCGGATCGAGGCGGTGGCCTACGACCGTCTGGCGTCCCTCGGCGCACCCGCGCCGAGGTCCGTGCTCACCCTCGGCGGCGGCGCCGGCAACCCGGGGTGGACCAGAATCCGGGAGCGGACGCTGGGAGTGCCCGTTCGCCCCGCCCGGGTCACGCAGGCTGCTTTCGGGGCCGCTCTGCTTGCACTCAACCGGGGGATTCCGAGCTGAGCCGCAGCGCGAACCCTCGCACCCGGGTTCGCGTTCGTGCCACACCGCTTGCTATCATTTGCGGCTTCGCGCGGGCGCCCCGTGAGGGCCTGATTCAGGTGTTATCTGACGATCGAGCTGCTTATGTCACACGGATTCGACCTCACGAGCATCAAGATTGGCGTCATCGGCCTGGGATATGTCGGCCTGCCGCTCGCGGTCGAGTTCGGCAAACACTACCCGACCATTGGTTTCGACATCGACCAGGAGCGCATCGCCGAACTGCGCGCCGGCCGCGACAGGTCGCTCGAGGTCGAGACCGCGGAGCTCGCCGCGACGGCGAAACTCCGGTTCACCGAGCGCGCGGAGGATCTCGCGGACTGCAACCTCTACATCGTCACGGTGCCGACCCCGATCAACGATCACAAGGAGCCGGACCTGCGCCCCCTGCAGTCCGCGAGCCGAACCCTCGGCGGCGTGCTCAAGGTCGGGGACATTGCAATCTTCGAGTCCACCGTCTACCCCGGCGCGACCGAGGAGGTCTGCGTCCCCATCATGGAGCAGGTTTCCGGCCTGACCTACAACCGGGACTTCTTCGTCGGCTACAGCCCGGAGCGCATCAACCCCGGCGACAAGGAGCACCGGCTGGTCAACATCAGGAAGGTGACCTCCGGCTCCACGCCCGAGGTGGCGGAATTCGTCGACAGCCTGTACCGCAGCATCATCGTCGCCGGAACCCACAAGGCGAGCAGCATCCGCGTCGCGGAGGCGGCCAAGGTCATCGAGAACACGCAGCGCGACGTCAACATCGCTCTGATCAACGAGCTCGCCCTGATCTTCAACCGCCTCGGAATAGACACCCAGGAGGTGCTCGAGGCGGCGGGCAGCAAATGGAACTTCCTGCCGTTCCGCCCGGGCTTGGTCGGCGGCCACTGCATCGGGGTCGACCCCTACTACCTGACGCACAAGGCGCAGGCCATCGGCCATCATCCGGAGATCATTCTCGCCGGGCGGCGCCTCAACGACAGCATGGGCGCGTACGTCGCCGGGCGCGTGATCAAGCTGATGATGCAGCGCAACCGCATCTCCAAGGACAGCCGGGTGCTCGTGCTCGGCCTGACCTTCAAGGAAAACTGCCCGGACCTGCGCAACACGCGGGTGGTGGACATCGTCAAAGAGCTGGCCGATTTCGGGATCGAATGCGAGGTGCACGACCCCTGGGCCGATCCCGACGAGGCACGGGCCGAGTACGAGATCAGGCTCGTGCCAGAGCCAGCCGCTGACAGCTATGACGCCATCGTCCTCGCCGTGGCACACCGCCAGTTCCGGGACATGGGGATCGAACGCATCCGCGCATTCGGAAAAGCGGGGGCGGTGCTCTACGACGTCAAGCAGGTGTTTCCCGCGGGACTCGTCGACGGCCGGCTCTGACGGCACGGAACACCTCCCATCCCAACCCTTTCTGACCGTCGATCGACGCGCAGCGACGGACTTCGCAACCCTCGGGGAACACTATGAGAGCTTTGGTAACCGGCAGCGCGGGCTTCATCGGCTCCGCGCTCTCGCTGCGGCTGCTCGCCCGCGGCGACGAGGTAGTCGGCATCGACAACCTCAACGACTATTACGACGTCGATCTCAAGCAGGCACGCCTCGCCCGGACCGCCGAGCATCCCGGCTTCACGGACCTGCGTATCGACCTGCACGACCGCGAGGCGGTCGCCGAAGCGTTTCGGAAATACCGACCGCAGCGGGTGGTCAATCTCGCGGCGCAGGCTGGTGTGCGTTACTCGATCGAGAACCCGATGGCCTACGTGGACACTAACCTGACCGGATTCGCACACGTCCTCGAGGCTTGCCGGCACAACGGGGTCGAGCACCTGGTGTACGCATCGAGCAGTTCGGTCTACGGCGCCAACACCAACATGCCCTTCTCAGTCCACCACAACGTGGACCACCCGCTGAGCCTGTATGCGGCCAGCAAGAAGGCCAACGAGCTGATGGCCCATACCTACAGCCATCTGTATCGGCTTCCCACGACGGGACTGCGCTTTTTTACGGTGTACGGCCCTTGGGGCCGGCCGGACATGGCGCTGTTCAAGTTCACCCGCGCCATCCTCGCCGGCGAGCCGATCGAGGTCTTCAACTACGGCAAGCACCGGCGCGACTTCACCTACATCGACGACATCGTCGAGGGCGTCATCCGCGTGCTCGACCGCGTACCCGAGCCGAATCCGGACTGGCGCGGAGAGGCACCGGACGCGGCGACCAGCGCCGCCCCCTACCGCATCTACAACATCGGCAATCAGCACCCGGTCGAGCTACTGGACTACATCGAGGTCCTGGAGAAATGCCTCGGCAAACCGGCCAAGAAGAACCTGTTGCCGCTGCAGGCCGGGGACGTTCCGGACACCTACGCCGACGTCACGGACCTGGTGAGGGATACGGGCTACAAGCCGGACACGCCGGTCGAGGTCGGGATCTCGCATTTCGTGGACTGGTATCGGGCGTACTACGGCGTCTGACAGGCGCCGGCAGGCGGGGACGGGCCAAGGGGTAACGGGCCCTTAGAGGATCCGGGTGATGATCAAGGAGACAAAGACGCGGGGGTCGGACCGCTGATCGGAGGCATTGATCAAGGGCCCGACCACCCGCCAGCTAGCGCATTTCCACGGAAACGACCATTACGGTCGAGGTAAAAAGTAGAACCTGGCGCGCGATCTGTCGTTGACGCGTGTCAATATATCTCGAGGCGGCGATGCCGCACTCCCCCTTACCGATCGTCATCCAGAAAGCCTTCCTTGAACAGGTACAGCAGGACCTCCTGCGCCGCCTCCGACGGCACCAGCTTGCTGGTGTCGATGCGCAGCTCGGCCCGCTCCGGCTGCTCGTAAGGGTCGCTGATCCCGGTGAACTCGGGGATGATGCCCTTGCGGGCCTTGGCGTAAAGGCCCTTGCGATCACGCGACTCGCATACCTCCAGCGGCGTCGAGACGTGGATCTCGATGAAGGCCCCGTGCTGCTCGATTAGGCTGCGCACCGCGCGGCGGGTCTCGCGGTAGGGCGCGATGGGCGCGCAAATGGCCACGCCTCCGTTCTTCGTGATCTCGCTGGCGACGAAACCGATCCGGCGGATGTTCAGGTCCCTGTGGGCCTTGGAGAAGCCGAGCTCGCTGGAGAGATTCTGACGCACGACGTCGCCATCCAGGAGGGACACCGGACGCCCGCCCGATTCGATTAGCTTGGCGAAGACGATGTTGGCGAGAGTGGACTTGCCGGAGCCCGAGAGCCCGGTGAAGAACAGGGTGATGCCCTGACGGCTTCGCGGCGGGTAGACCTTGCGCAGCTCCTCGAGCACCTCCGGATAGCTGAACCATTCCGGTATCTCGCGGTTCTGGACGAGCAGTTCCTTGAGCGCCAGGTTGCTGATGCCGGCGCTCTCGTATTCCTCGGCCTCGATCTCGGCGTCGGGCAGGAAGGCCCGGCGCGACGGCACATACCGGTACTCGGGCTGCTCGATCACCTCGATGCCCAGCTCGTCGGCGAATTGCCTGACGAAGGCCTGCGCCTCGTACTTGCCGTAGAACCCCCGGTCGCCATTGGTGGGCGGCGACGCGTGATCCGGGCCAATGAGGAAATGGGTGCAGCCGAAATTGCGATTCACCAGCGCGTGCCACAGGGCCTCGCGCGGACCCGCCATGCGCATTGCCAGTGGCAGCAGCGAGAGTGCAGTCATCTCATGAGGCAGATGGCGCTGCATGGCCTTGTAGCACTTGACGCGGGCGAAATGGTGAAGGTCGCCGGGCTTGGTCTCACCCACGGCCGGGTGGATCAGGATGTGGGCCTGATGCTGTTTCGCCGCGTCAATGATCACGCGGCGGTGAACCTTGTGCATCGCTTCCGTGGCATGAATGGCGATCACCCGCCGCCACCCCATCTTGCGGAACAAGTGCCGCATCTCCTCCGGGGTGTCCCACAGATTCTCGAACTCGTGGTGCGCGGGGAACTGGATCCCTTCCAAGGTCCCGCTGACGTAGTGCGACCGGACCCGGTCGAGCAGATAGCTTACGCCGGGATGCTCGGGGGATCTGGTGCCGTAGACCAGCTCCGCCTCGCGCATCTTGTCCGGCTGCCAGATCTCGGCGACCGTCAGCACCGCCGGCATGAAGCCCTCGGCGTCGCGCAATGCGACCTTGGTGCCGGGCTCGAGCTTCTCGGCAAAGGCCGCGTCGACGTCCAACACCACCGGCATGGGCCACGGCGAGCGGTCGGGCAATCGGCATTCCGCGAGCACGCTGTCATAGGTTTTCTGATCCATGAAACCCCGGAGCGGGGCGAAACCGCCGTTGATCAGCAGCTCCAGATCGCACAGCTGGCGCGTCGTGAGTGTCAGTGAGGGAAAGGACAAGGAGGCCTGACGCAGCTCATCGGCGGTCTGGGCGTCGACGAGCAGGGTGGAGACCGGGTCGCAACGATCATCTATGGACGTGGTAGCGGACATATGGGTTTCCTTCGCTAAACGAAACTCTTGCCAGACGCGTGTCGGAATGCGTTGGCGCCGTTGGGCAAACGCTGATCAACTGCGCGCTGCTTGGATGGCCTTCGGATTCTGACCGGGGTGACCAATCATTGGCATCTCCGCTGTCGGACCGCTGTGACGCGACCCGCGCGGCCCCGATCGGCCCGTGCCCCGGGAGCCGACGGTCGACACGGTCGACCGCGTCCCGTCACGCTGCGCCCGAAAGCCCGAACAGGGAGTCGAGATGACCGAGCAGCTCCCGCAATTCGAGCGCCATGATAGCGAATTCCGCGTCGGAGCGGGCGGCCTCATCCTCGGCCTCCGGCTCCACCGCGTCCTCGATCAGCGAATCGGCAAAACGCAGGCGCTTCAGCGACAGGTCCTCCTGGATCACGAAGGACACCCTGTCCTGCCAGTCCAAGGCCAGCTTGACCACCTGCTTGCCGGCGCGCAGGTGGGTCGAGATCTCCTCGCCGGAGAGGTCCTGGCCGCGGCAACGCACCACCGACCGCTCGTCCCGCGCGTCTCGCAGCTCGCACTCGTCGCCGAGCGTGAGGCCGTCGGGAACCCGGCCTTCGGTCACCCACTGGGTCAGAAGCGAAACGGCGGGGCGATCGGGCCGCGGCGGACGCACGGGCAGCGAGCCGAGGGACTCGCGCAACAGGCTCCCAAGCTCGTCGGCGGCCTTCTCGCTCGCGGCATCCACCACCATCCACCCGGCGACCGTATCCAGGTATGCGCGTACCTGGCGCGAGCGCAGGAAGGCCCGCGGTAGCATCTCGACCAGGACCGCGTCGCGCAGCCGCCGGCGCTCAGGACGACCGACGCTGCGGGACTCCCGGTCCTCCAGCTCCGCGACCCGCTCATCCAGCGCCTCGGCGACGACCGACGAGGGGAGTAATCGCTCCTGGCGCCGCGCGCACAGGAGCGCACAGCCGTTGACGACGTGCGCGAGGGCCTCGGTGCCGCCACCAAGCGAGGGCTGCCAACCCAAGGTCGCGACCTCGAGGGGTCCGCAGGGCCGGAATCGCCGCTCCCCGAGCCGCTCCTCCAGTCCGTTGAGATCGACCGCCGCCGCGTCCTCCAGTCTGTAGATCCTCGCGTTCTTGAACACCCTCTTCCCCCTTCAGGCAAAGGGCCGGCATTATCCCGAAGTGCAGCGAGGTTGCAACAAGCGTCTTGCGACGCACTTGCCGTCAGGTATGAAAGCCAGAGGTCCCCTGGTCGGGCTCCCCCAGCGAGCAGCGCTCGAATTCCGCGATGACCTGCGCCCCGAGCAGCAGGATCAGTGCCGCGACCTCGAAGCTCAGGAGCACCACCACGGCACTGGCAAGCGAACCGTAGATAAGGTTCACCAGGGACAGCGTCTTGAAGTACCAGACCAGCAGATGGCGGCTGAGCTCCCAGAGCACGGCGGCAACGGCACCGCCGATGAGGGCGTGCCGAATGGCGATTCTACCCAGGGGCATGACCAGGTAGAGCGCGGTGAGCAGGAGAACCAGACCGGCCACGCCCAGTAGGTAGAGAGCGGTCCCGGACAAACCGTGGAGTTCCCAGACGCGGCCGAACAGGCGCACCTGCTCGTCGTCGAGCGTCTGCAGGGCGCCGCTGATCAAGGTGATCAGCAGCAGGCCACCACCGATGAAGGCGATGAAAAGGAAGGGAATCAGGGCGGAGACGACGAAATGCCGGCGGTGGATGGCAACCCGATGAAAGAAGATCACGGACATGGCGTTCTCGAGCACGGTGAACGCGGTGGTGGCGAAGAAGACCAAGACCAGGAAACCCACCCATCCGATGAGATGCCGGTTGGCGAGAAACGCCCGCAGGTGCTCTCCGACCATGTCCGCCGCCGCGGGAATGACCAACCGCAGGTCGCTCTGGATGGTGTGCAGCAGCTGCTCCTCGGGCACGATCTTGGAGAGCCCAACCAGCAGCAGCACGATCAAGGGGATGATGGACAGCAGCATGTAGTAGGCAACCGCCCCTGACAGCAGCAGGCCCTGATTGCGCTTGAACGCGGCGAGCACCCGCAACGCGAAACGCCCGGGCCTGCGCAGGATGAGATCCGCGCAGCGCCTTGGCCCCGTCGCGGGGCGGCCTTGGACAGAGGAATCCCTGATCGGGTCCCGTGACGGATCACCTTGATGCAGCGTCACGATGCGGGATCGCCCACAACCGCCATCAGAGTGCCATCCCCACCGGCAGTCGCCGACCGCCCCAGCTGCCGGGACGGGGCTCGAAGACGCCCGCGCAGGGCGTGCCACAGGCGGCACAGCGGCCGTTTGCGTCGAGCCCCCAGGCGCCCAATTCGTACCAGTCGCGTTCGATCAAGAGGGCACCGCAGCCATGGCACCAGGTGCTGCCGCCACGGCTGTCGTGAACATTGCCCGTGTATGCGTACCGCACGCCGTTGCGTTGCGCGATCTCGCGCGCGCGAGAGAGGGTCGCCGGTGGCGTCGGGGGCGCGTCGAGCATCTTCCAGTCCGGGTGGAAAGCGGTGAAATGCATCGGAACGTCGGGACCCAGATGCTCCACGACCCATTTGGTCATGGCGTCGATCTCGCCGTCGGAATCGTTGTACCCGGGGATGAGCAGCGTGGTGAGCTCGATCCATACCCCGGTGTGGTGACGCAGGTACTCGAGGGTTTCGAGAACCGGATCGAGATGCCCGCCGCAGACTCGGTGGTAGAAATCGTCGGTGAAGGCCTTGAGGTCCACGTTGGCCGCGTCCATGACCGAAAAGAATTCCTCCCGCGCGCCGGCGCTGACATATCCGGCCGTGACGGCGACGCTTCTGATGCCCTGCTCGCGACAGGCCAGGGCGGTATCGCGAGCATACTCGAGAAAAATGACCGGATCGTTGTATGTGTAGGCGACGCTGCGGCAGCCGAGCTCACGCGCCCTCCGCGCGATGGTCTCGGGGGAGGCGCTGGCCGCGAGGGTGTCGATCTCGCGCGACTTGCTCATGTCCCAGTTCTGGCAAAACTTGCACGACAGGTTGCAGCCTGCAGTGCCGAACGAGAGCACCGGCGTTCCGGGCAGGAAATGGTTGAGCGGCTTCTTCTCGATCGGGTCGACGCAAAAACCGCTGGACCGCCCGTAGCTGGTGAGGACGATCGCGTCGTCCTCGCAGGCCCGTACGAAACACAGCCCCTGTTGCCCCGGCTTGAGCTTGCAGGCGCGGGGACACACGTCGCACTGGACTCGGCCGTCCTCCAGGCGGTGCCAGTATCGGGTGGGGTGATGGCTCGGTTGCACCTTCATACGCGTATCCCTCGGCCGACCTTGGATGCGGACGCTCATCGCAACGGTAGTGCTTCAACTAAAATATTAGTCAACAAGGCCCGTCCTCACTCTGCCGGTCAGGATCGCCCGCGGGCAGGGGGGACCTTCCCAACGACCGCAACTCGAAGAGAGGCTCAACCTTGACAAGCGTACGCCAGCCGGCGGTAGCCGGCACCTTCTACCCCGCCGACGCGAGAGAGCTGCAGCGGACGGTAAAGGGCTATCTGAGAGCGGCCTCCACCAGCAATGCGGAGGCGCCGAAGGCCATCGTCGCGCCACACGCGGGATACATCTACTCCGGCCCAGTGGCGGCCAGCGCCTATCGCAGCCTCGCGCCCTTAGCCGACGTCGTATCCCGCGTCGTGCTCCTGGGTCCCTCCCACCGGGTTGCGTTCAGGGGGCTGGCTTCCAGCGCCGCCGAAAGCTTCCTCACGCCGCTCGGCGCCGTGCCGGTCGACCGCGACGCCCTCGGGCTGATCGGCGATCTGGCCCAGGTCCGCCAGTACGAGGCACCCTTCGTGGGGGAGCACTGCCTCGAGGTGCAGCTCCCCTTCCTGCAGTCGGTGCTTTCAGGCTTCTCGATCGTGCCGCTCCTCGTCGGCGACGCGACCACGGACGAGGTCGCAGAGGTGATCGAACGACTGTGGGGCGGCGATGAGACCCTGATCGTGGTCAGCTCCGACCTCAGCCACTACCTCGACTACGACAGCGCCCGCACCATCGACGCCGAGACCAGCCGAGCCATCGAGTCCCTGCGTCCGGATGCCATTAGCCATCACCAGGCTTGCGGGCGCAACCCGCTCAATGGGCTGTTGCGCGAGGCGAAGCGCCACGGCCTGCGCGCCCGTACGCTCGACCTGCGCAACTCCGGCGACACCGCAGGGCCGCGCAATCAGGTGGTGGGCTATGGCGCCTACGCGTTCTGTTGAGGCGTCGCAACTCGACACCGCCGAACGGAGTACGCTGCTCGCGCTGGCGCGCGCGTCCATCGCCCACGGCCTCGCACACGCAAGCCCGTGGCAAGTGCGCCCCGGCGATTACGGGCCCGCGCTCAGGGAGGAGCGGGCGGTGTTCGTCACCCTGACCCAGGGAGGATCGCTGCGCGGGTGTATCGGCCATCTTGAAGCCGTGCAGCCCCTGGTGCAGGACGTCGCCGAGAACGCCTTCCAAGCGGCCTTCCGCGATCCACGTTTCCCCCCCGTGCGGGAGGACGAGCTGCCCAGGCTCAAGATCCAGATCTCGGTATTGTCGCCCCCCGAACCCCTGACGTTCGACTCGGAGGAAGACCTGCTGAGGCGCATCGAGCCCGGGCGCGACGGCCTCATCTTGCGCGCGGGCAATGCCCGGGGAACCTTCCTCCCCTCGGTCTGGGAGAGTCTTCCGGAGCCGCGGGCATTCCTCCGCCACCTCAAGATGAAGGCGGGGCTCAGGCCAGATTTCTGGTCCGAGGGGGTCGAGATCTGGCACTATCACACGGAATCCTTCTCGGACTAGCCCGCCCTCTCCGGTCTCCCGCCGCGGGGCACTCGCTATCCTGCCCCCTTGGTACGGAGCCTCGACGGTCACTTGAACGAGATCCCACTCACCGGTCTGTTCCTCTCCTTGCTGTTCCTCATCCTGCTCTCCGGGTTCTTCTCCGGCTCGGAGACGGCGCTGATGACGCTCAACCGCTACCGTCTGCGCCACAAGGCGGAGCAGGGCCATAAGGGGGCGTTGCGGGCGCGCACCCTGCTCGAGCGTCCGGACCGCCTGATCGGGCTGATCCTGCTCGGCAACAATTTCGTCAATATCCTGGCCTCGTCTCTCGCCACGGTCATCGCCCTGCGCATCGGCGGCGAAGGGGCCATCGCCGCAGCCGCGGGCATCCTGACGCTGGTCATTCTGATCTTCGCCGAGGTCACGCCCAAGACCCTGGCCGCGCTGCGCCCGGAGCGCCTCGCGTACCCATCCGCTTACGTCTACACCCCGTTGCTGAAGATTCTCTACCCGATCGTCTGGGCGGTGAACATTGTGACCAATGGCTTACTTGGCCTGCTGGGCGTGAGGCCGGACGGAGAATCGGGTCATGCACTCAGCCAGGAGGAGCTGCGCACCGTGGTGAGCGAGGCGGGTGCCATGATTCCAGAGCGCAGCCAGAAAATGCTGCTTGGCATCCTGGACCTGGAGAACGCCACGGTCGAGGACATCATGATCCCCCGCAACGAGGTCGAGGGCATCGATATCCAGGACTCGGAGGAGGAGATCATCGACGCGATCAAGAACGCCGCGTACACCCGCTTGCCCCTGTTCGACGGCGGGGTCGATAACGTCATCGGCGTCTTTCACGCCCGCGACGCCCTGCGCGCCCTGCTGGAGAGCGGCCTGGGCAAACAGCATCTGCGCGAAATCAGCCGCGAGCCCTACTTCATCCCCGAGGGCACCAAGCTCTACCAGCAACTGCTCAACCTCCAGCGCCAGAAGGAACGCGTCGGGCTGGTAGTCGATGAGTACGGAGATTTTCTCGGTCTGATCACCCTCACCGACCTGCTCGAAGAGATCGTCGGTGAGTTCACCACCGATCCGGCGGACACCATCTCCGAGATCCACCGCGCCGACGACGGCAGCCTGCTGATCGACTGCGGCATCAGCGTGCGAGAGCTCAACCGGGCGCTGCGCTGGACACTCCCGACCGAGGGTCCGAAGACCTTGAACGGGCTCATACTGGAGTACATGGAGACCATCCCGGAACCGGGGACCAGCCTGAAGCTCCACGGACTTCCATTGGAAATCACGCAGACGGGAGACAGCGCGGTCAAGACGGTCAGGTACGTTGGCAAGATCCCTCGCAAGGCGCCTCCCCGCGGCGAACGCTGAGCCCGGGACAGGCACGCCGGACGCCACCCATGGCGGGTGAAACCCTGTTCGCAACCCGGCGCAGACTTGTTACGATAGGAAGCAAAAAAATCCGGATTCCCGGACGAAATCGATAAGCGCAATACGGGACTCGCGACCCTCATGGCCAAGCTGATTCTGTCGTTCAAGGGGCTGCTCCTTTCGGTTCACCACCTCGACGAGCGCCCGATGACCATCGGGCGCGACCCCGCCTGCCGCATCGCGGTGGACAGCCTCGCGATTGCCCCGCGGCATGCGGAGCTGGTCCCGTCGGACGCGGATTTCCTGCTCCTCGCGCTCGATCCGGACTATCCGGTGCTGCTCAACAATGAGCAGGTGGATCAGGCAAGCCTGCACCACGGCGACGAGATACAGCTCGGCAAACACACCCTGAGCTTCTCGAATGACACCCTGGAGCTGGCACGGAAACCGGCGGCGGACAAGGTCTCGCAGCCGGCAGGCTTGGAAGACGATCCGGTTCCGGCCTATCTGCAGGTACAGAGCGGGCCGCAAATCGGCAAGGTCGTGGTGCTGCGCCGTGCCGTCACGCGCCTGAGCCGGGTCGGAGCGAACGACGTGTTCGTGACCCGCCGGGATAACGCGTACCACCTCTCCCGGCTGGACGGCGACAAGCCGATCACCGTCGGCGGCGCGGCCCTGGTAGGCGACGCCAATGTAGCCCTGCGCCATAACGACGTGATCGAAATCGGCACCACGCGTTTCTGCTTCTTCTCCGCGGACACGGATATCCCGGCGGATACGACCAACCAGGCCTGACCAGCCGCCCTGTCGGACGCGGGCCCGAGTCCGCGGCTCAGACGGCGTCGATCGCCTCTCGCAGGCTGTTGGCGGGGACGATCTCCAGTCCCGCGACGCCTCCCTTCGGCACGTTCTTCGCGGGCGCGAGGGCGCGCCGCAGCCCGTGCTTGGCCGCCTCACGGAGCCGATCCGGACCATTGGGAACCGGTCGGATCTCCCCCGACAGGCCGAGCTCGCCGAACACCGCCAGATCCGCGCCCAGCGGGCGGTCCCTGTGGCTCGAGAGTACGGCCAAGAGCACCGCCAGGTCCGCGGCGGTCTCGGTAATGCGCACGCCCCCGACCACATTGACGAATACGTCCTGATCGAACATTCCAACCCCGCCGTGGCGGTGCAGCACCGCCAGCAGCATGGCCAGCCGATTCTGATCCAGACCGAGAGCCACGCGCCGTGGGTTGGCGAGCGGGCTCTCGTCCACCAGGGCCTGGACCTCAACCAGCAAGGGGCGCGTTCCCTCGCGGGTCACCATCACCACGCTGCCCGGCACGGATTCGCCATGGCGCGAGAGGAAAATGGCGGAAGGGTTCTTCACCTCCTTCAGCCCGCGATCGGTCATGGCGAATACGCCGAGCTCGTTGACGGCGCCGAAGCGGTTCTTGACCGAGCGCACCAGGCGGAAGGGGCCACCGACCTCGCCCTCGAAGTACAGCACCGTATCAACCATGTGCTCCAACACGCGGGGACCCGCGAGCGCGCCCTCCTTGGTCACGTGCCCGACCAGAAAGATGGCCGTGTCGGAAAGCTTGGCCCAGCGCACCAGCTGCGCCGCAGTCTCCCGCACCTGCGAAACGGAGCCGGGGGCCGACTGCAGCAGCTCGGTGAACAGGGTCTGGATGGAATCGACGACCAGGACCCTTGGCCGTTCGGAGGAAGCCACCTCGAGAATCCGCTCCACGCAGGTCTCGGCCAGCAACCGTATGCCCTCCCCGGCAAACCCCAGGCGCCGCGCCCGGAGGCTGACCTGCTGCGGGGATTCCTCACCGCTCACGTAGAGCACAGGATCGCGTACGCTCAGGGACGCGCAGGCCTGGAGCAGGAGCGTGGACTTGCCGATTCCGGGGTCCCCGCCGATGAGGACTACGGAACCGGCCACCAGACCGCCGCCCAGCACCCGGTCCAGCTCGGCGATGCCGCAGCCGGAGCGCACGGTCGCTTCGGGGCTGACCTCGGCGAGCGAAAGAGCCGAGGCACCCCGCGCCGCGCCCGTGTAGCCGGTGCGTCCTGGGGCGTCCGGCAGCGCACGAACCTCCTCCACCGCATTCCAATCACCGCAGTCCGGACATTGGCCACTCCACTTGGGCAGCCGCGCGCCGCAGGCATTGCAGACATAGGCCAGACGAGGCTTGCCGGGCTTGGCCATGGGATCAGGCGAGCCCGCCCGCGTCCGTGGCGATCGCCTGGTAATCCAGGCGCACCCGCCTGGTCACGCGGCACAGAAGCTCGTAGGCGATAGTTCCCGCCCATCCGGCGATCTCGTCCACCGGCAGTCCCTCCCCCCACAGCGTCACCGCGTCACCCACCCTTGCCTCGGGCAGTCCACGCAGGTCGATGGTGATCAGGTCCATGGAGACGCGACCGACGATGGGCAGGCGGCGACCGCGGATGAGAACCGGGGTGCCGCTCGGCGCCTGGCGGGGGTACCCGTCTCCGTAGCCGACCGCCGCGACCCCGACCGGCATGTCCTCGGGGCACACCCAAGTCCCCGAGTAACCAACCGCATCGCCGCGGCGCAGCCGGTTCACGGCGATCAGGTGGGTGCGCAGAGTCATCACCGGCCGCAAACCCAGGTCGCTGGCGCTTCGTCCCTGAAGCGGAGAGGCCCCGTACAACATGATCCCCGGCCGCACCCAGTCCGTGCGCGAGCCGGGCCAAGCGACGATGCCGGCGGAGTTCCCGATGCTCAGGCGGTGGCCGCCCGCGCCAGCCAGTGCGCGCAGACGTTCGCATTGCGCATCGGTCAGGGGATCGGACAGATCATCCGAATTGGCCAGGTGAGTCATGAGCCCGGGCGGCCGCGGGCAATGAGACAGCTGATCCAGAACCGCGGCGACGGCGTCCGGCGGCATGCCGAGACGATGCATGCCCGTGTCCACCTTGATCCAGAGCGGGAGCGTTGCCGCATCCGGCCGCTGCGCCAAGAGCGCAATCTGCTCCTGATGATGCAGCGCCAGCTCCAGGCGGTGGCGGCAAGCCAAATCGACCTCCTCCCGAGAGAAGGCCCCTTCCAGGATCAGAACCGGCTTTTCCACCCCCGCCTCGCGCAGGCGCACCGCTTCCTCCAGCCGGGCTACCGCATACCCGTCCGCTTCGGCCAGCCCCTGTGCGGCCTGAACCATCCCGTGACCATACGCGTCGGCCTTGATGACGGCCCAGACGCGGCTGCTCGGGGCAAAGCGCCTGACAACAGAGAGATTGTGGCGGAGGGCCGCGTGGTCAATCCGCGCCCGGGGGCCGGCGAGCATCAATAGCCCTCGTCGCCATAGGTGTCGGCGATGAAGCTCTCGAACTTGGTGTACTTGCCGAGGAAGGTAAGCCGCAGGGTGCCGATCGGGCCGTTGCGCTGCTTGCCGATGATGATCTCGGCAATGCCCTTGTCCTTGGTATCCTCGTGGTAGACCTCATCGCGATAGATAAACACGATCAGGTCTGCATCCTGCTCGATGGCCCCGGATTCGCGCAGATCCGACATCACCGGCCGCTTGTTCGGCCGCTGCTCGAGGCTGCGGTTGAGCTGGGAGAGGGCGATCACCGGGACGCTGAGCTCCTTGGCCAAGGCCTTGAGCGAGCGCGAGATGGCGGAGATCTCCGTGGCGCGATTCTCGCCGACCGTCGGCGCCTGCATGAGCTGCAGGTAGTCGATGACGATCAGGGCCAGGTCCCCATGCTCGCGCTTCAAGCGCCGCGCGCGCGCGCGCACCTCGGTGGGCGACAGGGCCGGCGTGTCGTCGATGAACATCGGCGCCTCCGCGAGCATGTTGACCGCGGAGGTTAGGCGCGGCCACTCGTCGTCCTCCAGCCTCCCTGTGCGCACCCGGTGCTGGTCGATGCGCCCGAGCGAGGACATCATGCGCATGGCGAGCGCGTCCCCCGGCATCTCCATGCTGAATATCGCTACCGGCCGCCGGACCTCCAGGGCCACGTTCTCGGCCAGGTTCATGGCGAAGGTCGTCTTCCCCATGGATGGGCGCCCGGCGACGATGATCAGGTCGGAGGGCTGCATCCCCGAGGTCATCTTGTCGAAGTCGGTGAAGCCCGACGGCAGACCGGTAATAGGCTCATTGCGCTGGAACAGCACCTCGATGCGCTCGACCGCCCGCCCCAGGAGCGTTTTCAGCGGCTGGAAACCGCCGCCGCCACGGGTCTCCTGCTCGGCGATCTCGAACACCCGACGCTCGGCCTCGTCGAGCAACTCCGCGGACTCGCGGCCGCCCGGGTTGAAGGCGATGTCGGAGATGTCGGTGCCGACCGAGATCAGCTGGCGCAGCACCGAGTTCTCGCGCACGATCTTGGCGTAGGCGTTGACGTTGGCGGCGCTCGGCGTGTCCTTGACCAGGGTTCCGAGATAAGGCAGGCCGCCGGCGTCGGCCAGGCCCCCGGTGCGCTCCAGGGTCTCGGCCAGGGTGACGACGTCGAACGGCTGGTCAGCTTCCGCGAGCCTGCGGACGGCGGAGTAGATCAGGCGGTGCTCGCGGCGATAGAAGTCCCCCGCCGCGACCTTATCGGCCACTGTGTCCCAGGTCTGGTTATCCAGCATCAGACCACCGAGGAGGGACTGCTCGGCCTGAATCGAGTGAGGCGGGATCCGCAGGTCGTTCACCGGGCCTGCGCTCTTATCTGAGAAGACGGAAACCGGGGGTTCTGACATGGGAGGCCGGAGTTTGGGGTTAACCGCAAGACAATCACAGGCGCCGCCGACAGGGGAAGCGCCTCTCTGCCTCGCGTCCTTGACGAAACGCACGCCGGGGGAGATGCAGCAGGCTTCGCATCCCCTCCCCCTCCCGTCGCGGTTGCCCCGAGGGACCGGTCCACGCCGTTCCCGATCATTCAGGCTACCGCATGACGATCCGGCGGCCGACTACCCGATGGTGCCTCCTCGATTCTCCGTGCGAACGGGCACGAAGGCAAGGAGCCTCAGGCGGCCGGGTCAGCCCTCGGAAACGATCTCGAGCTTGATGGTGGCATCCACGTCGGCATGCAGGTGCACAACGACGTCGTACTCGCCTATGGCGCGGAACGGACCCTCCGGGAGACGCACCTCCTGACGCTCGAGGCTCTTGCCCAGCGCGACAACCGCCTCGGCGATGTCGCTGGTGCCGACCGACCCGAACAGCCGCCCCTCGTCGCCGGACTTACGGGCGACGGTGACCGTCAGGCCTTCGAGCTGCTCACGCCGGGCCTCCGCGGCCGCGAGGGCCTCGGACGCCTGCTTCTCGAGCTCGGCCCGGCGCTCCTCGAACGCCTGCAGGTTGGACTCGGTCGCCGGTACGGCGTAGCCCTGAGGGATCAGAAAGTTGCGGCCGTAACCTGAGCGAATGGTTACCTTGTCGCCCAGTTCGCCGAGATGACCGACCTTTTTCAGCAGGATGACTTCCACGTGGGTTCTCCCGTTTAAACAATTCCGAAATGTGATGCTGCACCGCAGATCCCGCCTGCGAGCGGCCGCTGCACGGACCCGAAGCGCCGCGGCGGTGGGCGGCTGGGCCTAACGGCGCCTTCTCGCGCGCTCGAGAACCTTTACGCGCTTGAAAAGGGCGATACATCCGTGCGCGGCGGGAGGCGCTGAGTTGATCAGCGTCCCTCACTATCCCTGTCGGCGCGGGCCTGGATCTTCGCCCGTACGTTCACCCAGATGTCCGCGAGGCCCAGGCCGGCGACCAGCAGCTCCGCATGAGGCATGGCGAGCACCAGCAGGGCGTAAAAGCCAACCAGCCACAGCCGTCTGGCGCGAAATGCGGCAGCCAGTGCGTGGACCACCGCTATGCCCTGGAGCAGGTACAAGGGCGTCAACAGCAGCAGCAGCTCCGCGGCCCAAATAGCGTGATCTTGAACTTGCAGTACCACAAACGCCAGCACGCCGAGCACCCCCGCCGCCGGGTGCAGCCGCAGTTCCCGAAACTCGGCGCCGAACCCGCCCGGATTGTAGAGGACCGCCTGCCACCAGCGCCCGATGAACAATGCGAGCAGGATCTGAAAGTAAAAGGTCGCTGCGAAGGCGCCGGTCATCCAGGGCGCGATCCGCTGCACCAGTGCGCGGCTGGCCTCGGCGTCGACGACACCACCCTCCACCAGGCCGGCACGCACGGGCTCGAGCAGCTCGCTCCAGTAGGCCGCCGGATCGGGAGTCTGTAGGTGCACCGCCAACACGACCACGAGCCCGAACGCGGCGGCCAACTGCACCGTGAGATTCAGCGACCGGCTCTGGCGCAAAACGAGCCCCAGACCCCAGACCGGGAACCACAGGGCGGCCGCGAATCCGATCGCCGGCCACGGACTGCCGAGGGCGGCGAAAACGATCAGGCCGCTGGCGAGGGCCGCGAACAAAGCCACCAAACCACCCTCGCGCACGCCTTGGCGCAGGGTGACCAGTGCGACCGCCGCAGAACTCAGCAGCGCGGCCAGAGGCACGAGCAGGGAGAGCACCGCGGTCCCCGCCGCGACGAGCGCGGCCTGGGAGCGCCCGCGCATGATGAACCCCGCGAGTGCCTGCATTCTCTTTATGACCCCGTTGGAGGCGGCAGCGTTCGGATGCGCCTGGGTTTGCCCACCCAGGGCTTCGGCTTGGCTGCAAGGCCTCGCTGCGGGTCAGCCCCGTCAGTGACCGTCGGTGTACGGCAACAAGGCGAGGAAACGGGCCCGCTTGATGGCGGTCGCGAGCTGCCGTTGGTACTTGGCCGAGGTACCCGTGATGCGGCTCGGCACGATCTTGCCGGACTCACTGACGAAGGACTTGAGCAGGTTCAAATCCTTGTAGTCGATTTCCTCGATGCCCTCGGCGGTGAACCGGCAGTAGCGTTTGCGGCGAAAAAAGCGTGACATGGCAACCTCCTACTCTTCGTCTTCGTCCTGATCGCGGTCCTGAACCCGCCCCCGGTGACCGCGGTCGCGGCCCTCGTCATCGGAGGAATCGTCCGACTGGCCGCGCTCTTCGCTCGATTTGGCCAGAGGAGAGGGTTCGGTCGCCGCCTGGTCCTGGCGGATGATGAGGTTGCGCAGCACGGCGTCGTTGAAGCGGAATGCGCTCTCAAGCTCGTCGATCGACTCCTGATCGCACTCGATGTTCATGAGCACGTAGTGAGCCTTATGCACCTTGTTGATGGGATAGGCCAGCTGCCGCCGCCCCCAGTCCTCCAAGCGGTGAATCTTGCCGTCGCGCTTCTCGATGTTCGTTCGATAGCGTTCGACCATGGCGGGCACCTGCTCGCTTTGACTCGGGTGCACCAAAAACACAACTTCGTAGTGTCGCATGAAAGCCCCTTACGGTTTGAACAGCCTCCCGCGGAGCACGGTGAGGCAAGGAGACGGTCTCCCGGTGACGGGAAACCGGTAATTATACGGATTCCTCCCCCGGGGTCAAAGGGATACGGACGTACTTGGCAGGGCCGCGTCTTGTGGCGGAGCGGGCGTGCCTTGCATGGCGAGATAGCCCGAACGACCAGGCACCTCGCCCCAGCCCACCAGGTGACTGGGAAGCGCGCTGAGGCCCAGGGTTTCGTACACGTCGCGCAACGGGTGTATCCGAGCCTGGGAGCCACGCCACATCACCAGCAGCCTCTCCATCGCGGGCAACAGCCCCATGCCCTCGAGCCCCGCGTGCAGGGTGTAGACATGCCCCTGGGGCAGCACATAATGGCTCTCGGCGAACACAGTTTCGTGGGCGTTGCGCTCGGTGATGCCCTCGCGCCCGATGACCTCGCCAAGGGTCGGCAGCGTGGTCGGAATCTGGGGACAGCGCGAGCGCACCCCTTGCAGGACGGGATAGAAGGCGCTCCTGCCGCGGGTATCGCTCGCATAATCGAAACCCATCGACTCCTCCAACGCCAGGGCGTGGGGATTGACCTGCCAGCCGGCGGCGCCGTGGACCCTGGCGGGCCGTCCGAACACCCGTTCGAAAGCCTCGCGCGCCCGCTCCATCTCATGCCGCGTCCAGGCCTCGTCGCGCCAGGCGACGACGTCCTGCCACGCGACCTGGTCGTAGCAGTGAATCCCGACCTCGTGGCCCGCCTCCATCGCCACGCGCATCACGTCTCCGCCCTTCCGGGCGATATCCGGTCCCGGCAGCAGAGTCCCGTAGAGTAGAGTCTTGAGTCCGTCAGGACGGGCGACGGAGGCGCGCTGCGCCTTGAATGGAAACCCGGAGCGGAACACCCGTCGCAAGGCCCGCCCGGTGTGGTCCGGCCCCAGACTGAACAGGAAGGTTGCCCGCACCTGGTAGCGGTCGAACAGCCGCAGTAGGGCCGGCACACCCTCCAGGGTGCCGCGCAGGCTGTCGACATCGACCTTCAGCGCGATGCGCATCGGTCGCCGATCAGCGCACGCGCATGCGCCATCTCGCCTCGACAGGCGGCGAAGATCTCGCGCAGGGAATCGGGCACCAGCACCCCAGTCACGCCTCTAGACACGCCTACTCTCGATGATCTTGGTCAACACCCGCAGGTGGCAATGCGGCTCGTCGTCGTCGCAGTGACACATGACAGTGACCGGACCGCGTTCCGCCAGGTGCTTGATCAAACGCAGGGTGAACTTCTGCCCATGGTTCTTGATCCTTTGGTTGTCCCTGTCCACGGCGCCGCCCGCCCAAATCTCGTCCCGATACCGGCCGCCGAACTCACCCCAGGAGATTTCAGCCTCCAGGAATTGGCGCAGCAGCCGCTCGGAGGGTCCGAGACTCGCCATCCAGACGTCATAGCGACCACCGGGCAAACCGCGGCCCCGAAAGCGGGTCGCGAGGATCCGCAAACCATCCTCGGGAGACGGGGAGGACCAGACGGACTTCGTATTCAGCATGGGGATTCCCCGGTGAGATCCGCGCATCCGGGTGTCCAGGCACCCTCCGCTACAGCGAAAGCATAGCAACTGGCGGCGCGCGGGGGCGAATACACTCGTCGTGCGGAAGCCCCAGCCATTCAAGAACGGCGCGGCGACCAGGCGGCGGGGGCCATCCGTCTCCGAACCGGCAACCGGGACCGGACCATGACCGCGCTTTCGCCGTTTCGGCCGAGACGCTATCCTCGTCGCCCGGGCACCGGAATCGTCCCGCCGCCGGTACCCTCGCCAAGATACCGCCCGGAGGAAACGACCATGCGCGACCGCTTGCCAGGCCACAGGGCGGCATGCAGCTGAAGGACACCGACCCGCCGCCGCGGTTGTTCCGCGGACAGCGCTGGCTCAATATCGTCCTGCGCGGACTTCACCTGCTTGGAGTGGCGGGTATGGGAGCGGGTTACCTGGTGCCGGGCGTCGAGCGGGACGCATGGCTCCCGTATCTCGTGCTGACCCTGGCGACCGGCATCGGCATGGCGTTGCTTGACGCCTGGTCGGACCGTCACTGGCTGGCTCAGATCAGCGGCCAGACGGTCCTCTTCAAGCTGCTGCTCCTGGCGCTGATCCCATTCTGGCCCGCCGCCGGGCCGGCGCTGTTCGCCGCGGTGATCTTGATTTCGGCGATGGTCTCCCACGCCCCGGCGTGGGTGCGGCACTACCGCCCGCTGCGAGGGCGCATGCTCGAACGCCCGGCGTCAGAGCGAAGGCGCAGCGATACCTGATCCCAGCCTCGGCGGCGAAATGACTGTCGCCCGCGACCGGATCATCGACATTCTGTCAGCCGCCCGAGGGACACGCTCTACGGACTCCACGAGACGCCGCACTCGCCGTGGGCGCTCTCGCACAATCAATCCTCCAGCTCTCTTATCCGGCGGAGTCTCAGAGAAGGAGCCGTCGAGCGATCAACGACGAAAACCCATGCGAGCAAACGCGAGTGTCCCAACCCTCCGCGCCCCCATGAGCCCGGCCTTATTGATAACATTCTCATTCGGTATACTTTGGGGCAGCTTGACCCGTGCTCGCGACCGCCGATCGGGATGAACATCAAGGCCCGCTGTTTGGGTGCCCTCAGCCTGGGCGACGAATCCGGATAAGACCTCAAGAAGCTGTTCTGAAGGAGCCTTCGCCCTTTTCCACGGCGCCACCCACGGTGATCCACCCCGCGCTCGGCCAACTCCAGCAAGATTCGCTCATCACCGGCCGCACCGAGCCCAGATGCGAGACACCCGGACCGCAAGCTCTCCCGGCTGACGGACAGGCGGCGCTGAGGAGAGAGCTCCTGACGAAGTCGCAAGACGACCAGTTGCGATCCGAGTTGCTGGGCCTTACGTTCCTCGCGTACCGGCTCGCTGCCGACCGCTTCGTCGAGGTGCGCCACCGCTACGCATCTAGCCTTGCTTGCCTGGATGCCAGGACGTACCCCTGGAACCCGCTTGACGGTCCAAGCAGGCATCACCCATTA